>CAZGJY010000131.1:0-3488 GCA_964525725.1 uncultured Methanosarcinales archaeon
ACGGAACACCAGAACTCTGGACGCAAGCCGAAGGCATGCTCGCGAACGCGATGAACAAAGCGAATATTAAATTCAACATCAAAGCAGGCGACGGCGCATTCTACGGTCCCAAAATCGACATCGACATGGAAGATGCGCTCGGACGAAAATGGCAATGCCCGACGTGCCAGCTCGACTTCAATCTTCCGAAACGCTTCGGATTAGAATACGAAGGCGCAGACGGACAGCGGCATACGCCCGTCATGATCCATCGCGCAGTACTCGGAAGTCTTGAGCGATGTTTCGCGATGCTCGTCGAGAATTACGCCGGCAAATTCCCGCTGTGGCTGAGTCCAGTCCAAGTCAAAATCCTTCCGATCGCAGACCGACACAACGAATACGTCTTTGCGCTCAAGAAACAATTCATTGATGCAGGTCTTCGCGCAGAAGTCGACGACCGCAGTCTGACGACATCAAACAAAGTGCGGCAAGCGCAAGAAGAGCAAGTCAATTACATCCTTGTCGTCGGCGATCAAGAGATAAAGAACAAGACGGCGAACGTCCGGACACGCAACAACGAAGTTCTCGGTGAGAAATCCGTGAGCGAACTCATCGCAGATCTCAAAACACAGGTAGGCAAATTCAAATGATTCCTGAGTTTTTCCCAGCATTTTCGAGTGCAGATAAATATCTTATGAGTGATTTAGCTGTTATTCCTACGGAACATGATGATCAAGATACTCTTGACTTGGTGGCATCTACTTTTTTAAAAACACAGCCGTATAATGGTGCAACAATTCCCGCATTATACTGGAGTGGGAATGGCATTTCATTCGGGCTCATTAATCCTCAAATATATTTGGACTTTGTAGCGCGGCGAAGACTGGTAGCCCTGACGCCAAATTATAATTATCCGCATGAATTTGCTGCCGTTTCTAATCCAGGCATCGTGCTTGCACTTGAAACTGCGCATGCATGGGCAACTCGTCCTGATTTCGGTCCGATAGGTGTCAGTGTTCCATTGACTATTCGAGTACCGGGCATAATTATTGAACGTCATGGTGCCGCAAAAAAATTTAAGATACAAGGGGTACTAAATCTATGACTGATTTCTCACAATTTCTCCGCCATATCGCACTCGAGAACGCAGTGAAGTACGACGGCAAGACGAATGCGAAAGCCCTCGTCGGCAAAGTGCTTGGATCACATCCTGAATACAAAGCAAAAATGCCCGAATTGATGCAGCAGCTAGAAGCAGTCGTCGAGTCAGTCAACGCGACGCCGCTCGCTGACCAGAAAGCAGAGCTCGAAATACTTGGCGCGACGCAGCAGACAAGAAAATCCCACGACCAGAGCGAACTCAAAGAGCTCGACGGCGCAAAAGCTGGCAACGTCATCATGCGATTCGCACCATCTCCGAGCGGTCCGCCGCACATCGGTCACGCAATCACCGGCGGTCTCACGAGTTTGTACGTAAAAAAGTACGGCGGCAAATTCATCTTGCGAATCGAAGACACGAACAGCGACAACATCGAAATCGACGCCTACAAATGGCTCTACGAAGATCTGCAATGGGTGTTCGGCAACATAAGCGAAGTCGTCATCCAGTCCGATCGCATGCACATCTATTACGATTACGCGAACAGATTGTTCGAATCAGGACATCTGTATGTCTGCGAATGCTCGTCGGAACAATTCAAGAAATACGTCGAAGCAAAAACAGATTGTCCTTGCAAAAATCATTCTCCCGTCGATCAGCTCAAACGATTCGAGCGCATGTTCGACAAAGAGAGCGGCAACGGCTACAAAGAAGGCGAAGCCGTCGTCCGATTCAAAGCAGGCATGTCGCACCCGAATCCTGCGATGCGCGACTTCCCACTCATCAGAATAAACGACTCACCGCATCCGCGACAAGGGACAAAATTCCGCGTCTGGCCGCTCATGAATTTCTCCGTCTTCGTCGACGACGTCGAGATGGGCATGACGCATATCATCCGCGCGAAAGAGCATCTGGATAATTCGAAGCGTCAAGAGCTCATGTACGCAGCGATTGGGAAGCAAGCGCCAAGATCCTATTTCACCGGCCGCTACAATATCGAAGGTCTCGAAATATCAAAATCGCGGACAAAAGAGCTCATCGCCAAAGGCGAATACTCCGGCTGGGAAGATCCACGGCTCGCATTCATCAAACCGCTCAGACGACGCGGTTACCAGCCTGGCGCATTCCTCAATTTCACGAAAGCAGTCGGACTCTCGCCCGTCGACAAAACGATCACGATGCAGGACTTCTTCGCACTGCTCGACAATTACAACAAAGAATTCATCGATCCTGTCGCGAACCGCTATGCGCTCCTCCACGATCCTGTCGAAGTCAAGCTCAAAAATATCGGGCAAGAATCGCAGACAGTCATGCTTGATTTGCATCCAAAAGCCCGAGGCTCCGGTGGACGGCCATTCACGATCAACGGATCGGTTCTCATCGAGAAAGAAGATTTAGACGCGACGAAAGAAGGTTGCTTTGTGCGGCTCATGGACTTCTGCAATCTCAAGCGCGTCGGCGACATGCTCGAATACAGTTCGGAGAGCTACGAAGACTACAAAGCTGCGCCGAGCAACAACAAGACAATCATCCACTGGCTGCCGGCTGATCAGTCGCAGCTCACGACAGTTCACATTCAGATGCCCGACGGCTCGCAGCTTCTTGCAAGCGCAGAGAAGCATATCGACCGAGTGAAAGTCGGCGACGTCGTGCAATTCGAGCGTTTCGGCTTCTGCAGATTAGACAGTATCGACGAGAAAAGCGGAATACGAAAATTCTGGTACGGTCATAGATAAATATATTATTTTAGATATTCTTTTCATTCTTTATCTCTTATTATTCTTTTTTTTTATTTAATATCGTGACAATGCCTTTTGTTGAGTCTACAGAAATAGCATCGCCCGTGCGTAGCAATTTTGTTCCATTCCTCGTTGCGATGACGCACGGTTTGCCAAGCTCCCGTCCGACGATTGCAGCATGGCAGAGCAATCCGCCCTCATCTGTAACAATCGCAGCGGCACGCTTCATCGCAGGAACATAATCTGGACTCGTCATCGCGCAGACAAGGATCTGACCTTCTTTGATGTGAGATGCAGCGGCAGGAGTGAGCGCAACAAATGCGGTGCCATTTGCAGTTCCTGGATTTCCGCAAACACCCTTTATTATTTTTGTTTGCGTATTATGGTCTGATAAAATAGCAGGCGACGGATTTCGGATCTGCATATCGATTTGCTCCGCAAGAACTTTCGCTTGTAAACCGCTCTCCCATTGACAAACGCCATTCTCGCAGACAAAAACATATCCTTGCATCCGCTCCTTTACGATTTTCTTTTGCAACGGATGTTTGCCTTCAAGGGCAGCGATGATTTCGTCGACTGTGAACGCAAGAAGCTCTTCATGCGTCACGCGCAGTCGTTCTGCGATTGACTTGATGAATGGTTGCAACGAATACGAGATGCGCAACGATTCC
>CAZGJY010000132.1:0-3407 GCA_964525725.1 uncultured Methanosarcinales archaeon
AGCAGATGCTTGATCGGACAAAATTCAAGCTCCAAGAGATCGGAATGGAAGATACATTTTGGTCCATCCTTTATCCATCGCAAGCAGCGCTCATGCTCTATGGTCTCGCGCCGCCGACGCCAAAAGAGACGCCGGAGCTTTTGCGAAAAGTTTTTGTGAAAAAAGAGAAACTCCTCGAAGAGAAATACGTCAAGATTCTTGAGAACAATATTAAGTTGAGAAAAGAGCTTGAGCACGGAACAAAAAAAACTGTGACTGGCACTGAGATTGACAAATGCATCACAGACGCCCAAGATTTCCTTGTGCGAATCAAAAAGCTCTTTGATGACATTCAAGATAGACAGATGCAACAAGGCATCGTCCATCTCTATGATCACGTCATGACGCTCGCACGCGATGTCCTCAAGCTCGAGGGCGTACAATCGGCAGCAGAGAAAGACCTTGTCGATCTCTTCAACAAGCTCGTCGTCGAGAAAGGTCATGCTCCGCAGAAATTAGTACGCATGATCGAAGCGGTCGAGAAAGCGAAACAGGACCACGATAAAGGAACATTACACAAAGCCGAGATAGAAAAAGTGCGCATACAGTCGCAAGAACTCATCCGCTCGCTCGTTGACTACATCCAACGCAAACGCGGAATCGATCTTGAGCGGATGAAGGTGAAAGTTAAATACGGCAGCAAATTCGGCGAAGTCATTCTGCTTGACAAACAAGCATTCATCGTCCACGATATTGATGCACCTGAGAAACAATATTCTAAAGCTGCACTAACACCTCAGGGCGGTCTCACACAATTGACAGCAAGTACTGCTGATGAACTAGAGAAAGAGCTGCTCAAAGTGACAATCCCGCAACGCGCATTCATCAAAGATCAGATTTTTGTCGACTTGAAAAAAATATTTGGTGATGATGTCGAAGTGCTCGTAAATTATTGAATAGAAAGGTATTCATTTTTTTATATTACATGTACTAGATGGTTTTCTCATTTATTTCTCCAGGCGCCACCTGACTCGCAAGTAAAGCACGCACACATTCTGGAAGCGAATCAAAGAAAAATCCAGGCTTAAACCGTACTCGCTTGTGAGATGCAAACGCATGTGTATGCATCCACGCAGCCCACGATTCAGCACAAGCATGTCCGTTGAGTGACTCTTGCAGAAGCGATGGCGAGAAATAAGCTAAATGTTTGACTGGATGCTCACTATAAACGCCGCCTTCATAAGTGCTTTCCACTCCCCAAGACTCAAGTGTAGTACGCGTAAATGCTGCACAATAATCTGCAAAGGTCCCATAAATATAATTCTCTGCACCACACCTCGTTTCAACTGTGTTCTTGAAGTTACGTATTGGAACATATGCAACTCTTGGTGAAACTGCTATCATTCCAGAACCTTCGTTGAGTAAGCCATTCACACAAGTCGTGAAGAAAAAAGAGCAATTTGATCGATTCGCTATTCGCAACAACGAGACAACTCGTGAATCGTTATTATCAGGATCAAGCGAAAGGGGAAATCTTTTTGCCTTATAACCTTCTCGCATGTCTTTGTCATTCACAGATAGACCTAAACTGAAATGGACGTCCGGTTGATCCACAAAACGAGTATACTCTTTGCGTTCTCGTTGCACTTCATAACCGAGGAAAATGCCGCCTAATGTGCTGAGAGCTTTCGAACCCATTAACTGATCAGCAGGAATGGCAAAAATCGCTTGCTTTGCTGGTTCGTACAAATCTTGCTCGGGAAAAGGATTCGTCGCATACAATGGATGTGTGCAGAAACGGACCGGCATTTCCTTGAGAATATTTGTATGTGCAAAGAAAGGTATTCCATACTCCGATTCAATCCGTGCAACTAAATATTGGAGACATTCGCGCGACATCAGTCATCCTCACGATATAATTGAACAGGCTTGAATCGTTGTTGTAGAGGCACATAAAGCCCATCCAGTTTTGCTTGGAACTCTTCCTCAAACCTTGAAACACGAAATGCAACATATCCACTTTGCCCAAATTTTCTCGCATAGAATTGAATTGGACTATTCCGTCTTTTTATGATATATGCCTCGCTATCTTCAATCTCGATTTTTTGCGGTGTTTTGAATGTCGCCATCAATCTATGATCACGCGACATATTCCATCTCTCAAGCAACTTCTCTGCGAGGTCTGGTTCAAATGTATATGTGAGCGTTATTGGTCCTCGGAATACCCACTGATTCTGTTTTACTTTCACCATTGAACCTATGGATTCAAGACGAGGTATATGATGACGTAATGGCGCAATGCGCGCGAGTGATGCTAGCATCTTAGAATTCCTCGCGCTCTCGCAGATGCTCGACCAATTTTTCGCTTATCATCGCTTTGTCATCTAAAATAACATATGCGAAAGGAAGCGTTACTGATTCATTCTCATTTATTTCGATTTCAACTTCGGTCGCAAGACGGATGTCTTCGTATTTTTTTCCTGAAAGCAATAATTTTGCGACAAGAACAGCTGTATCAGTCGCAAGGTGTTTCGGACCTAGATTTCGGATTGCTGCGCCAGGTATTTTGTTTGTTACAAGTCGACCAGTGCGTCCGTCAAATTCTTTGTCGCCTAAAATGCCGCCAAAAATAAAATAATCGAATTGCTTTGCATCAACTTGTGAGAGAATCTCTGTAGCAGTCGGGTCAAGAATGCAAATCTTCTTGGAATCGAGATTGAGCTGAGTGAATGATTTGGCATCGCATATGCCAACATCTTTGAGCTGCGCCGGACATGACGGCATATTTGTGAACAAAAGCTGTTCTTTCGGCAGATAGATTCCCATCTGCTCGCATTCAATGACGTTCCACTCGTAGAGCTCTGGCTCCGCGTGCTCGATTATGAAAACAGGTGAAGTTGGCTCGCTCATACGTCTGTTGAGAAATTGAAGTCTTCTTAAAGATTTCTATTTGTCACTAAGAAGTAACTACTAGCACAAAGATTTATATAGAGAAACCATAGTTATCGCATGTATGCACACATTTTTGAACGATATTATGAAGCCGCATGATGCAGGTCAAAAGGGTCATATAATTAGTGAGTCCGATTTAGCATGGGTTTACAATTCTGTCCGCGCAGAAGGAATTGCACGAACAGTAAAAAGTGTTCTTGCATACACACAACGTTCTAGTCAACTTCTTGAAGCAGTCCCAACAATCAAGATGTCTAATACAGTTCTATATGTCGGCGCACGTGATGATCGAATGGACTTTGGTGAAATGTTTCGAAAAGCAGGCTGTACTGTCGATGTTCTTGAAGTCTACAAACCGAATGTCGACTTTCTTCGAAACATTCATTGGATCCGCAGCGTCATCCATGGCGATGTACGCTCTATCGACACATTAACAAGCGCAGAATCATATGATACAGTCTTCTGGTGGCATGGAC
>CAZGJY010000133.1:0-3331 GCA_964525725.1 uncultured Methanosarcinales archaeon
ATATTGTGATTGATTGAGAGATAGTTGACGTAGCTTTATTTACTACTAACTAGTAATATTTATAAGTCATTCGCGTTCTCCAAATGTTATGAGTAGCAGAAATAATAGTCCAAGACAATTGCCCCCGCCGCAAAAAGGAATGTTATTGCAATACCTTGATATGCACGTCATTCAAATCACTGACGTAAGTCAAGGGAATCTCGTCGCATATCAACCGTTTTCACTCGTCGGAACTGGGTTCCAAACTGCGTGGAAAAAGGGTGCTCTCGCGGTTGACAATCTTGAAACATATCTGGGCAGAATAGAATTTGCTCCCATTGCATTAGAGCAGACTGTGCACGGATTGCCGCAAACGCAAAGAACGTACAGAGCGAATGAGCTTCATATCGATTATAATATCAACGGATATCATCGTCATCTCCTCGATATTGTTCTCGCGCAAATGACTGGATTCACAATTCCAACTGATGAGCACGCATTTGTTGCAACAATGCAACGAGATATTACGTACAAGTTGAGTCTTGCTATTTCTCGAGAAGATAGAGCAGCAGTCCGAGGATTCGCACCAATCGCAGCAAATGTTGGACTCAATACAACTCCTCTCAGTGATTTTTATCGCCCATCACAAACAGAAAGCTCGCAAGAAGTTGCTGCGAAGAAACTAGCTGAATTCAAAACAGATATGCCTGATTTTCGACATCCTGACTGTCGAACAGCGATTGGTCCAATACATCGACGAAGCGTCGAGTGGACAACATGGGCACCAGTCACGCCAAAATGAATTAAGTCTACTTCACAAGTAGACCTATCTGCGCATTTCCGTCGATAAGAGCGCTACATTTTTAAGTTTCTGTTGAGCCACTATGCTATGCAACGCGGCAATCTCGGCGTCAAATATTTGTTTGCAACTGAGACTATCTTTAGTCTCTCGGGTGCATTGCTTGATGACGTGCAAACGTATGTTGCGCCAGGCACACGACTCGGGCTTGGCGTTGCAGACACGTTGGATGTTTTTCTCCTGAATCGTGTTCCTGCCGACCCATATTCTGCTATTTACGGCACTTTGCATGAGAGGCATCCTATCCAATTCCTCGACGAAGAACTGCTCTGGGGAAAGAGTTTGATGTATCGGATCGCACTCGTCGCCAGCAAAAATCCCGATCTCATCAGAAATTTTGAATTGCAGCGGCAGGCGTTGCGCAACCTGTCGGCTTCAGCGCAGATGCTCGATGTCAAAGGGAGTCCACAAGGTGCTGCAGCAATCGTTCTCGCATATTATGGGCAAGGATATACGCTTGCAAAAGAGCAAAGCGGCGAGTATATACAACGCGGGTGGGAGAATAACGCGCGCTTGCGCGCCAAACATATCTCTCGGACGGTTCAGGAAGCAAAAGAGAGAGATCAACCAATTGAAGCGATGATTGTCGACGTTGAATTGAGCGGTCTATTGCGTTCGTATCTTGAGCCGGAGCATTTCTTTTCATATACTCGTGAGTCGCGCAATGTGAACTCTCGAAAAAAGCGTAAGGCAAACGAAATAAAGTCGAACGATAAAAAAGATTGATTCACTCATTTGAGTGAGTCGCCACAGAGTTGCGCATATGCATATACATATGGGTGATTACTTCTTCTATATTCTCCATATGTATATTGAGAGCAAAAATACCGAGGTTTTATAAATTTAAAAACGGTTTTCTGGCATTGGTCTACAATAAAACTATGGCAAAAACAATCACTGCGACTTCTGCAGCGTCATCACGTTCGTCCTCTGCAGCTAATCACACTGTCATTGAGCTTAAAGACGTCAAGAAAATCTATGAAATGGGCGAAACGCAGGTTCGTGCGCTCAATGGTATCTCGCTCAAAGTGCGAAGAGGCGAGTTCGTCTCAATCGTCGGCAAGTCCGGCTCGGGAAAATCGACGCTCGTCAATCAGGTCGGGTGCCTAGACACGCCGACCGAAGGCTTTGTCTATCTCGACGGCGACGACATCGCGCATATGGCTGAGAGCGAGCTTGCACAGGTGCGCGGCAGGAAGATTGGCTTCATCTTCCAGACATTCAATCTGATGCCGACGCTCACTGTGTTTGAGAATATTGCGTTGCCGATGATTTTCCAAGGAATCGATCAAGAGACAATAAACAAAAATGTCGAGCATGTGCTTGAGCTTGTACAACTTACTGACCGTGCGGATCACAAACCGGCGGAACTCTCCGGCGGACAACGACAGCGTGTCGCGATCGGACGTGCGCTTGCGAACAATCCGCAAGTCATTTTGGCGGACGAGCCGACGGGAAACCTCGACTCACGAACTGGCACGCAGATCATGCAATTCCTCATCGAGCTCAATGAAAAACAAGGCGTGACGATTATTATGGTCACGCACGATGACGATTTAGCGCGGCTCGCAGAGCGGACAATCGTTCTTGCCTACGGCAAGATCATCTCAGAAGTATCACATACGAAAAAAGAGCGTCACGATGCGCTCGCAAAAATCGAGCATGAAGCGAACGTCAAAGCACAGAGCACGATCGGCGTAAATGGCGCTGCAAAGAGCTCGAGCGCCGCAGCGACCGCATCTGCTCGCGCTTCGTCATAATGCACATGATGCCCATAAAGCCACAAAATAAAACTGCAAACTAAAACTACAAAAACTGGTGACTGACTATGAAAAAATCGATATCAACAATGAACCAATGCCTGAACCAACGGCACATTTCACAACGCACACAACAGAGTACCTTTTTTTCCATCGCGCTCCTTTTTGCGTTCTGTGCACTTTTTGCGCTGTCTGCACTTTCTCTCGCTCACTCTGCGTTTGCCGCAGATTCGACGACATCGACGGGTTCTGACCAGCTTTCGTTGCTCAGCGTCACGTTCATCAGCCAGACACCGGATCCTGTCGAGCCAGGCTCGTATGTCGACTTGCGTTGGCAAGTGACGAACAACGGTGGAAAATCCGGCGACTATACCTTTGAATTGCAGCCGAAATTCCCGTTCAGTCTCGACAATCCCGGCGACGCGCTTGTCACAAGCGCATCTATCTCTTCATATCAAACGACGGATAACGGCGCGATCCTCTACTATCGTGTGCGCGTCGCAGACACAGCTATTGAAGGTAATGGAAGCTCGATCAAACTCATCTACTACAAAACGGGACAGCCAAATATCTCGACGGAAATCGACCAAGCGGTGCGTATTGAATCCAAGCAAGGACTTGTCAATATAGATAATGTCACAGTGAGTCCGTCCCAAGTCGGCATCGGCAGCATTTTCAATGTCAGTCTTGACGTCGAGAACTTCGGTTCGAATTTCATCAGCAATGTGATGGT
>CAZGJY010000134.1:0-3307 GCA_964525725.1 uncultured Methanosarcinales archaeon
CGCGCATGGCAAGTCGGACAGCAACATTATGACATAGGCAATGATCTCTACGAAAAAATGCTCGACAAAGAATTGTGTTACAGCTGTGCATATTGGAAAGATGTCAAGGATCCACACAATATCGACGCCGCACAGATCGCAAAGCTCGATCTCATCTGCAAAAAGCTCAAACTCAAACGCGGCGACAAAGTTCTTGATATCGGCTGTGGATGGGGTGCAATGGCACGCTACGCAGCAAAAAAATATGGCGCGATTGTCACAGGCATCACAATATCCAAAGAGCAGCTCGCATATGCAAAAGAGAAAAGCAAAGGGCTATCCTGCACATTCATCCTCGAGGATTATCGTGTTTTTGCGAAAGAGTGCAAGGACAAAGGAATCACATTCGATGCAATCATTTCCGTCGGCATGTTCGAGCACGTCGGCTACAAAAACTATGCGACATTCCTCAAGGCTGCGAATCAGCTGCTCAAAGATGACGGCCTCTTCCTTTTGCACACAATCGGCAATACAGTATCAGTCAAGCATTGCGACCCTTGGTTCGACAAATATATTTTTCCGAACGGAATGTTGCCATCCATCGCGCAGATCGCAAAAGCTTCCGAGAATTTATTTGTCGTCGAAGATTGGCATAATTTCGGACCATATTACGAAAAAACACTTCTTGCATGGTTCGCACGCTTCGACAACGCATGGTCACAGCTGCAGAAAAATCCAAAATACGACGAGCGATTCTACCGCATGTGGAAATATTATCTCCTCTCATTCGCCGGCTCGTTCCGTGCACGGCACAGCCAGCTCTGGCAGATAGTCCTCTCAAAGAATCCGAAAGCGATATACGAACCAGTCCGCTAAGAAAAAGCCAAAAACGCAGAACTATCTTTCTGTCATCTGTAATTATTTGAGAAAATAAAAATAAGTTTCAAACAGATGTCTTTGCTTATCTCAATCGCTCAAAGCTTTTGACGAGATGGACACGGCTCTTCACCGTCTTGAGCAATTGCTCGATTTCTTTCGTCGAGAATTCGACGATGCCTGACGAGTCGAGGCCTTGGAAGCAGACGGCGATCGATTCTCCTTTCGGATAGAATATGTCTTCGTTGATGAGGACTTCTTTGATCTGTCCGCCGCTCTCAAGACGGACTGTGCCGTCTTTGTTCTGCTTTCGTACTTTGATTTTCATGATTCTCTCCCGATATCTCTTTTTTATTCGTGGTCTCTTGTGTTTATTTTTTTGAAAGATTGGCCGTGTAATTGCCGAGATATTTTCCACTCGTTGGATGATACACATAGTATTGGCGCGTACCTATTTTTCTGACGAGCGGTACTTCTGCATTACCTTTTGGTTTTATTTTATCCGCAAGCGTTTTTGAAAGAATGTTTCGAAGGCTGGTGAGTTCCGTTGTTGTTGTACGATAAATATGATTCTCATAAAATGTACTACCGTCCACAGTCCGGCAAAGAAGCCATTGTGGCATTGTTCTGCGTACTGGAGAATCCATGAATGCATTGAGCGTTACAAGATCAATAGTTGGCATGAATCAGCAGAAGACTTTAGAAATATATAAACTTAGCGGTAGTAACAGGATGTTGCAGGACTATTGGCTGCACTTAAGTTTCACTCACTATGTATTTTCGTGGTTTGAATAAGTCCGAGAAAGAGGTAACTAAAAAAATAAAAGGTGAAAATATAAAAAATTAAACAGTGTCCATAGTTGCATCAACTAATCAATACACCGTGATATCTGGCGTATACGTCGCGCCGAGCGGGATATCTTTGATGCTCTGCAACGTATTGATGTCATTGATCCGCAACAAGTTGCGCGACTTCGTATACAACGAATCGTTGATGTACAAGCTTCGCTCGACCTGTGCATTCCACACATCGTTCCCGTTCTTTGTGTGATCGATAAGACCGCGCAATGCGATCGATGAGTTGTCGATGTGGAACACAAGCGCACCAGCATAATTTTTGTTCTGGTTCTGCCAATCAGAATATTCCACGGGAATCACGAGCAAGTCTTTCTGCGGCGCAAGCAAGAATGCATGGTGATCGAAGAGTGCCGTCGAGTATGCATAGTCGTCAGTTCCAGTATACGATGAAATCACGACTGGATGAGCGACATCGCTCACGTTGAAGAGCGAAATCTTCAAACCACCGACTCGTCCTGTCGTTGGATCAGCATCCTGTCCAAGCCCGACGACAAGATCATTGCCGATTGGATGCAGATATCTGCTGAAGCCAGACAGATTGAGCTGTCCAAGAATCTTTGGATTCGCCGCATCGGAGAGATCGATCACGGAGAACGGATCAACCTGCTCGAACGTCGTGAGATACAATCGATCGCCGTCGAATCGTGCAGCATAGATCTGCTCGCCGACTGCGATGCCGCTGATATTCCCGAGCGGTTTGAGTTCCGAATCTAATGTGAAGACCATGTTCTGCGATTGCGTCGGATTCTGCGGAGCAGGGATTGGAGGTCTCGCTACGATAATCGCTGCATTAGCATCTGTTGCGGAGGTTACTGCAACTGAAGATGAGCCGCTGTTGCTTGTGCCGCTTGCGCTATTTGTTGTGCTTGCGTCTGCCGTTACAGCGATTGGCTCCATGATGCCGCCACCACTACCGACAGTAGGATACGGTGGATATGAATCATCAAATATCGACCAATGCTCGTGCACGGTCGTTGCGACGCGCAGCGTACCATCGCTCGCTTCGTCCAATGCGAATTGGTCATTCACTGAGCCAGGAATTTTTGCAGTCGCGACTGGTGTGACAACACCGTCTTGGTACGATAATTTATTGATGACAGTGAATTCGAAGTAATTGTACGTCGCAAGCTCTTTCTTCGTGTCGATCTTCACTTCATCGCTGATATTATTCTGGGCGTCTTGCGAGAGTTGGCTTAATCGTTCGTAATAAACGTCCGATATTTTCGATTTCTTCTCGTATGGGGAGAGAATATCAGTATCGACTGCATTTATACGATTAATGAGCGCATTTTCGTCAGAAGTGAGATATGGTTTGATGATGCTCTGCTGCACATCCTGCTCGATCTGATATTCATCGACATTCTGCGTGTACGTGAGATAGATATTATCTAGCGACATATACATCACTTGCGTCGATTCGACAGTGAGAGCCGTTGACTGGACATTGCCATTACCAAGATTGATGCTTTGTATCTGCACGAGTGCTGGCGATTGGTAGTCGTAGATTGGGTGATAGAAAATTCTATCAACTGGAATCTGGCTTTCGACGCCGTTCTTGTAGAGTATTGGCAACGGATAATTATCTCGGTATTGT
>CAZGJY010000135.1:0-3282 GCA_964525725.1 uncultured Methanosarcinales archaeon
CGACAAAACATTATGGCCCCGCATCTCGATACCAAAAGGGAAATTCAAGAAGTATGGCATCGAAGTCCCTGTCATCCCGGATCGGGAAAAAGCGCTCGAAGAGCTCATCGACTTAGGACAGCAATACATCGACTACATCAATCTCAACGAACTAGAAGCATCATGCAAGAATGCCGCGCTCTTCATCGCGCGCGGACTCCAAGTCAAACAGCTCTCGAGCTACGCAATCGTCGGAAGCCAAGAGCTCGGATTGCGGCTCGCCAAAAAGTTCGGGACGAGAAAGTTCCCGATCCACTATTGCACGTGCAAACTCAAAGACGCCGTGCAGCTCGCGAACCGATTGAAACGCCGCGCACACAGCATCAAGCGACCGCTCGATTTCATCACGACGGAAGGCACGCTGTATTTCGGCGAAGTGTATATCGGCAATCATGACGAAGCCATCAAGATAATGGAACGCGTCGCAAAGAAACACAAGATTCCTGCGCGTCTCTACGACGTTCGTGAGGATCGCATTGTCATCGCATCATGGGTCCTCATTGAGCTTGCGAACGAATTTCCGGGAAAGAAATTGCTCGTCACACAATACCCGACCGCCGATGCAATGCGCGTCCAAGAAGAAGAGATAGGTCAGAATATTGAATCAGCGCAAGCTCACGACGCAAGTGAGCGCATCATCTATACAACGAAGTAAGGATCGCATGTATCGACGCCGCCTTCTGCATTCCGATGCCATCTATTTCTGAGAGTTCGGCGATTGACGCTCTGACAACGCCTTCGACCGAGCCGAAGCGTTCGAGCAATCGTTGCGCCAACGCCAAACCGACGTCGGGAATCGCACTGACGATATATTCTTGCTGCTCGTGCGTCGATTTGGGTTTGTTCGATGCGTGCGGCGAAAAACTCGAGCCACTCGTCGTCTGCTCTCGACGCGCAATCATGAATAGCAGATTCGCCGTGTCGATCGCATTGCGTGTGAATAACAGCGGCACGCCGTAGCTCACGGTGATCGTTGAAATCATTCCGTAGATTGCGTTGGGATGGATGTTTCGAACGCCGAACAGATTTTCGTCGCCTTCGACAATGACGATCGGTTTGAGGACGGACTCTTTGAGTATTTTTATCTGTGAAAGCAATCTACCATCGAGGATTGAATCGACAAAATCAGGGATGCGTTTGAATTCGACGACGACGTCGCGGGAGAGGATATAATCGCCGATCGCGAGTTGTTCCAATTTGAGGTCGAGCGGCATATCGAACAATGTTTTGAGAACATCGCTCCCCTTTTCGCGATGGTCTGCGAAAATCTTTATTTGAGATTGTGATTCTGTTGATTGTGATGCGTTTGACTGTGATTGCAATGTGATGATTGTTTCTATTACTGGCGCAATTTTTGTCGTGTTCACTACTGCAGTTGCAACCGTCGCAGTTGATGCAACAACTTTCTCTGGCGGCTTCGACGTTTTCGCGCTCGCGACTTCAAAGCCCACATCGCCGAGCATCTTCTGCTTGTTGCCGCTCTTCACGTCTTCAAGTATCGCATACATGTTTTTTTCTTTATAGTGCGCAGCCCAACGATATGCGACGTCGCGCGTTCCGCGCGTGCATAAAACAATGACGCTTCCTTCGGCGTTTCGTCCGGTTCGTCCTTTTCGCTGGATCGTTCGGATTGCGCTCGGGATTGGCTCGAAGAAGAGAACGAGGTCGACCGTCGGAATATCCAATCCCTCTTCGCCGACGCTCGACATGCAGATGACATTGAAAATGCCGTTGCTGAATTCGTCGATCATCGACAGCTGCTCTTTCTGGCTCATGCCCGAGCCGTTCTTCTTCGCCTGACCGACGAACATCTTTGCGTCAGCCATCGGGATCTCATTCACTTTGTCCATGATGACTTTGAGCGTGTCGCGATATTGGCTGAAGATGATTATTTTTGCGTCGGGATTCTTTTTGAGCGTATTATTAACGATTTCTTGGAGTTTCTTCAGTTTCGGATGTTCGACTTCAAGCTCGACGAGCTCTTTCGTCTTGACAATCGCAAGTCTCACGTGCGGATCGTCGCACACGGCGACGACGGCTTTTGACTTTCTCGCTTTCGCCTGCGCAAGCATTGACTTGAAATACGTATTGAGCGACGCGACGCCTTGCGTCTCGACGAGTTCAACTGCGTGCGAGAGCTTGAGCGCTTGTGCAGCGACGGAGATTGCGACCGCAGATTCTGGCGTGAATTGTCCTTGCGACATTTCTTTCTGCAGGCTTGCCGTGAATCCTAAGAGCTCTGATTTTTTCACTGCGCTCGCTACTTTTCCTTGGAAGAATCCTGCGTTTTTGAGCTGTCCCATTTTGTGCAGATATGATTTCTGCAGCAACGCGTGGATATCTCTGAATTCTTCAGGAAGATCGAGATCGACAAATTCTACTTTCGTCTCTTGGACATATGGCGCGACGTCGGGGCTCGTCAGTTCCCGATAGTCGACGTTTTCTATTGCTAAATTTGTGATGACTTCTTGGATCGTCTCTTTATCTGTTCCCGGGCTTGCCGTGAGTGCGAGAATCAACGGGCTCGTCGCCTGTTTCATGTATTGCTTCGCGACCCAGACGTAACTATAATCGCCGGTTGCTCTATGCGCTTCGTCGAACACTAACAGGCTGACGTCTTTGAGATGGATCCTGCTTGAGAGAATATCATTCTCCAATCCTTGCGGCGTCGAGAAAATGATCCGCGTGTTCGTGTATTGATCCGCTCTGTCTGTCGGGCTCGTCTGACCCGTGAACACGACCATTTCGTCTGCTTGGGCGCTCGTCATCTTCTGGAACGTTTCCAAGTGTTGATTGACAAGCGGTCTTGTCGGCGCGAGAACAAGGATCTTTGAATTCGGATGGAGTTTGAGTCTGTGGAGAGCGATGAGCAATGAGATCAACGTCTTTCCCAGACCCGTCGGAAGGACGACGAGCGAATTCTTCTTGCTCGCACCCGCAGCAATGACTTGCTGATAGATGCGCGGTTTGATGTCAGGATTGAGCGTTATCATATGCGTCGCAGCAGTCTGCGCAAGAGCGGGATTGGCATTCGGATACGGAACAGCATCTATCATAAAAGCTTTGCGTGTGAAAGTCACTTATAAAGAAAAGGACCAAGGTTGGCGAGTGAGAATTTAGAATTAAGCTACAAAACTAATTTAATATTTTTTTCACTTGAGCTTTAATTTCAATATTTGACGAAGGAGTTTTTGCTTTTGCTAAATTCTCTCTAACAGCTTTAGTAAATGAATCCCCTAATAT
>CAZGJY010000136.1:0-3267 GCA_964525725.1 uncultured Methanosarcinales archaeon
TGGTCGCTTGCGAACTCGCAGGATGTTGCGGTTTCTGCGCACTTGCCGTATCTTCAGTAGTATGTTTTGGAACATTTTTCGAAGTGCCGCTCTTTTCCTTTCTCGCAGAATACGGCATATCGACGGGCCAGACACAATCTATCGGGAGCAGATATCTTCTTTTCGAGCGTGCATTCCAGTCCGGCGTCCTATCCGCGAGTGCCATCGCAATCTCTGTGTCTTCAAACGCCGCGAGCGCGAGCAGTTCATCGTCGAGACCAGTCACGATATAATTTGCATCTCGTCGTAGATGACGTAGGATCTGCGAGCGCCGTGCATGCATCTCTTGCAATCTCTCGACGGACATCCAACGGCGTGATAAGACTTTCTTCGCCGCACGATCGCCTGGGATGAGTGAGATGGAACTCTTTTGCGCGCGCGCATACATGCAGAAATTCGTGACATATTCTCCGTCGGTGATATGGTTGACATAAACGCAAAGGATACCGAGCGCAGCGATCGGCGCTTCAACTTTGAGCGCAAGCTCTCGCTCAAGCGCTTCAGGCAAGAGCTCACCTGGGCGGACCTTTCCGCCTGGCAGACTGTCTGCATATGATTCGCCCTGCGGAACGCGAAGGATAAGAACCTCGCCTTCTTCGTTCTGCACGACAGCGCTCACGACAGTCGCTTCGGACTGTTTTCCTCTGTATTTATCGCCGACAAACATATTATTGCGTCGTAATGAATCCGCGAATTCTCTTGCCGTCGTATAATGGAATGAATGTTTGAGGACAGGGATTCCTTCGAGCAACTGATAATTGTCTACTACTGCTCTGATTATTTCTGGAGTCCGATAAACAATTCTCTCTTTTTTTGCATGTCCATCGCTGCCGGCAATGTCGACGAGCCGCTGTCCGGACAGGACTTCGTTGACTGGAATTTGCACCAGATGTTCGAGCTGTCTGCGGCTTGACGGTTCAAGATTGCGAGGATTGACGCAGAAATTGATATTCGTCCTCCACGTTTTCCCCTCGAATCCGTGCTGATAGATGCCATTGAGCGCAAGTTTTGCGGGGAGATTGATTCCATGTTCAGCAGAGACAGTCTTTCTCAGACCCTCGACAACACCGTGGTTGTAATTGATGCTCCCGCCGAGCAGAGACAGACCCCAGTTCGTCTCTCGCAAATACACATGTTTCTCGTCCATGATAAGAAGGCTTGCGATCGTCCTCGTCAGCGGCTGCTCATAAGATTTCTGCAATTGTTGTACTGATGGTTGTTGCATGAGTGGTTGTTGTTGTTGCTGTAAACCATTTTGCACTACACTTGCAGGCAGGCTCGCGCCTGCAGTCGGCTGATATGATTGTGGTGTTTGTGATGAAGATGGCAATCGTGTGAGCGGCGTGTTCATGCGTGCATTTGCCTCGCTCGTCGTTGCTGGCTGCGCAACTGATATTCTCTGAATTTATCGAATCCTTCTTTTTGAGCGACAAAACCCGCGAGTGTAGAAAGCGCATCAATGCCGTTATGCAAAACAATACGCTCTGCATTTCCGACATGGTCGTGGTTGCGCAAATAGTTCGCGTACGTAGGCGCAACATGCGCGCCTGACAGATCATTCTCTCGCTGCAACCCAAGGATATATCGCTCAAAATGCTGCAATGTCGACGTCGCACTGCCCAGCGAGCGGGTGAACTGTTGATAGCCATCTTTTCCAAAAGCGATATCGACGTGCAACTCGCGCTCCTTGCTCTTCACGGCGCTCTGTGCATTTGAACCGGCATGCACTTTGCTCAAGCCAGGCGTTTTACTTCCCACGTGACTCGCGACAACACCATCAATTGATTGACTCGCATTGAGAGGAACATTTTGTGGCTGATTTGCAGACTGTCGTTGCGTAGCATTTTCAGGCGTGTTCAGCTCCTGTGATTCGTAGTGCTCCAGATAGGGCATTTGTTGTGGCGAAGCAGTTTGTACATCTGCTTGCGATGATGACGCTTGCTCTTTGTTGACAATATCTGCGAGCGCAGCGAACGTTCCATTCGACGCAAGCGTGCTTGGATCGACGATCGGTCCGATGCGATGATACGCCGCTCTGCCATTGATGACTCGCCCATCATAATATTTTCCGCGGAACGTGATTATCTTTTTGTTCGTCGTGCGACGTTTCACTTCAGAAAGTATCAATCCTTCTTCGAGCGGATCGCGAGCGAAGTACACGTCGACAAATGCTTTCTTCTCGCGGACATATGCGAGCGAGATGCTCACGATCGGCTCGCGGTCATGGAATGAGAGCGCTTCAATGTCAATCGCAACAGCGCGCCCAGCACTCTCCCAATCGACGCTCCGATATGCTGGATCGACATCCTTTGCAGCAAATGTTGTGCGCAGAGGAACAGACTGTTGTGGATGATAGAATGAACCAGCAGCAATCGCTTTCGCATTATCCGTGAGCATATTGCGCAACCATTGCATCGATTTTGTGAAACCGTCACTATTGTATACATGAGACTTAGACTGCACTAATTGATAGAGCTGCGCTAATCTGTTCGGTGTTGCAAGCGGGAATGGAAGTCTTGAGAAAAGCTCGGGGTCCTTCTCCTGCACGAGAGCTGCAGCTTTTCGCAAGAAGAGTGCAATGTTTCTCGAGCTCACAGGAATCCATCCTTGATGGAGAAGCTCAGGCTTCACCTGTTCGAACCCCATCTGATCCATATGCATGACTGCGATCCTGTGAGCTATTTTCTCGTGCACAGGCAATTCTCCTTGTGCACCAAAACGCATGCTGTTTGGATTGATCGATGACCAAAAATTCCGTCCACTATATTTCTTCAACGAATCAAGCAATGAGTGCGTCGCAGAGCCATAACCGAATTTGACCTCGATGAGTGAGTTACCGCTCGCAGTCGCTATTCTTCCGTCAGCAAAAATGTTCGCGTCAGTCTGGCTTGCAAGGCGCACATATTCTCTGTCTTGTGTTCCTTGCGTCTCGAACCACACTTGAGAGATATCTCTGCCGAACATTTTGCGGAATTGCGGCCCCATCGCCGTTCCATCTCTATCATATTTCGATGCGATCGTGAGCAGCATATAGACAAAGCCCTGCATCGCATCAGCAAGATAATATGCCGCAGTCTGGTTCGCTCGCACATGGTTTTGAGAGATATGCTCCGATGTATTGAGCATATCCACCATCTTGTTGAATGAGAGCAGCGGCTTTATGACAATCGTCTCGAGAGTTTGATCTTTGTTTGCTTGCGAATCTGTATCGCTCGCTGTAGCTTTTGC
>CAZGJY010000137.1:0-3249 GCA_964525725.1 uncultured Methanosarcinales archaeon
ATGGATCCCGACGCAAACTGTATCTGGGGCGCTCGTGTCACAGATGATATGAAAGGCAAACTCATCGTCATGACAATCATGACTGGTGTCAAGTCTCCATACATCATGGGCAAGATGTCGCCAAAAGACAAAGCTCGTGAATCAGCAAAGATGTCTGACGAATTGGGTATCGAAATAGTCCGCTAAGGACAAATTTTCGCTCTTAATTTTTTTATATTAATCATTTTCAATACTTTTGATAATTCACCAAGCGCCTCAATACGCTAGAAATCACCGCAACTCACATTCCTTGTCGTGGCAACATGACGGGTTCTAGCCTTCAAATTGAGTCACCCCCAAACGATAAACTTTGAAGGTGTTTTGCCTGATTACCCGAAAGGGTTTTCAGGTTTATTTTTTCTTTTCTGCAGTTTTATTAAAAATGAAAAGAGAATCAGTCTTGTAAGAGCCCACTATTTCAACGAAAAGTAAAGTCCATAGGAAATAGAGGGGTTGGACGTGAATTTTCGCGAGAAATACTATGGTTGCTCCCAAATTACCTGATTTAGAGGCATGTATCGACACTATGCATAAAGTGATTATGGATTTCTTGTTTGATCTTCATAATGAAAATGCGCAGATTAAAAAAACAACATTTGTCAGAACTTTAGATAATATTGAGCAAGCTAAAAGAGTAGGGCATCTTATGGTTTGGTTGACAATGCGAAATGGGCAAGAAAAAATTGTTGAACTTGTGATAAAAGTATCTGCTGATGTGAAGTATCCTGGAATGTATGGCAAGATTATTGCAATGGAACTTCAAATAAAGCATGATGTTGTAGACGAACAAGCCTGGCGTGAGAACTGGTTCCATCTCATTGATGGGCCGCTCAAAGATCACATTGCTGGCGACAACTACGAAGTCCAGTTTGTTGACACTGTTGACTGAACGGAAATAACTCATGAACACGCTCATCATCTCATTATTGGCATATTTATTAATTCTATTTGGTCTCTCTTTTTTTTACAACAGACGTCAGTCAGTCGGTTCTTATTTCATCAACCTCAAGCACACGCATCTTGGCGTGATGACAATGTCGCTTGTCTCAGCTGTGCTTGGCGCAAGTGTCACAATTGTCGTCATATCTGAAGTATATAACACGGGAATCTCTTACGGTCTTGCATTCCTCATCTATTCCATTTTTGGAATGATCATGCTTGCGACTTGCGCAACTCAGATCAAAACATTTGGTGATATCTACAAAGCGACTACAATTCCTGAATTCTTCGGAAGACGCTTCAACAAACAGACAAAATATCTCACATCGATAGTGCTTGTTTTGAGTATTCTCTTCTTCACAGCAATACAGCTCATCGTCGTCTCTGCATTGTTGACAACTGCACTTGGCGTTCCGTATTGGGTCTCTTTGCTGCTCGTCGCATCAATGCGGCTTGCATATACGACTATCGGCGGATTCAAATTCGGTCTCTTCACCGATTTTCTTAACGGTTGGGTGTTGCTGTTCATTTTTTCATTCCTTGCAGTAACTGGTCTGGTGTATAGCCTTCATCACACACCTGCTCCACTTCCCGCTTCTTTCGCAAGCCCAGTAGCATATGCAGGCATTTGGTGGCTGATAGGAAAAATAATTCTTGGTGGCTTTGCACAAGTAGGAAGCGCGGTCCAGTGGCAGCGGATCGTTTCAGCAGACAACGCAAAAACAGTAGAAAAATCGTTCAAGCTTGCGATTCCAATCATCTTTATTTTAGGAGTGATAATTATATTCCTTGGTTTGCTCAGTTATCAATTCGGGGCAGGTCAAACGCAGGATCATGCGTTCTTCTCGCTGATCGGGACATTGCTTCCGCCGTGGCTTGCGGGGATAGTTCTCGCGACAATCGTCGCAGTATTTGCGACTGCGCTCGATAATCAAATCATCGCAGGCTCGGCGATCGTCTATGGTCTATTCTATCAGCAGCATGACTTGACTGAGCGTGAAAGTGTTCTCAAAGCACGTTTGATAACAGCAATCCTATCAATCCTCGCGTTCATCATTGCTATTTTCCAACCGTCAATCGTCCATCTGCAATCTCTCACGAATCATATCGCACTAATCATCGGGCCAGTTCTGGTTGCAACTCTTTTCTCGACGAACAAGAAAAGCAATGAAGCGATATTCTGGTCAATGGCGATTCCGACAATCGCATTATGCATCATTTATCCTTTTTTGCACAGCGATACGTTCATAATCACAGCTCCACTCGCACTTATCATTTTTAATTATTATGACAAGTGGACAACACCAAAGTCAAGTGTCTATCGATAACAAAGTATTTGCAAGTCACGGCTTGTATACTTGCTACTTTGTTCACGAATACGAATCATTCGAATCGACTGACCGCAAATGCTCGCGGTTTGCAGCAAGTATTTTAAACGCGCATATCTTGCCAAAGTATAACGAAACCCATGAAACTCGTCGACGTCCATTGTCATCTTGATGATCCGCAATTCGCTGCAGATCTACCACAAGTCTTGGTGCGAGCCAAAAAAGCCGGAGTCGTCGGAATCATAACCAACGCGATTGAGCCGGCTGCATTTCCGATTCTCTTAAACCTTGCAAAAAAGAACGACATCATTAAAGTCGCGTTCGGACTGTACCCTGACACAGTTCGGGATCTCGCACCAACTCAGATTGAGCAAGCATTACAGCAAATAGTGGCACAAAAAAATCACATCGTAGCGATCGGCGAGATCGGTCTCGATTACAAAAACACGATCGACGACAGTGGAAGGGAGAAACAGAAGAAGTATTTTGTTGAGCAGCTCAATCTTGCAAAGAAACTTGCAAAACCAGTCATAATCCACAGTCGAAATGCAGAAGAAGATTGTTTGCAAATCCTTGCGCAACAAAAGCAAGAAGATGTTGTGCTCCACTGTTTTTGTGGAACGCAAGCACAAGTAGAATTTGCGAAAGAGCAAGGTTTCTTCTTCTCGATACCCGTGAGAGCAAAATCAAGTAAACAATTCCAGATGATCATCAAGACTGTGCCGATCAGCAGACTTCTCACTGAGACTGATGCACCATATCTTCATTACAAGCAAGAGCGCAATGAACCGGCAAATGTCGCAACTACAATATATGTTATTGCCAAAATAAAAGGGATGGATTCAATTGAAGTCTCGAATAATATCCTTGCGAATTACATAAAACTGTTCTCTCGCAAGTGAATTTTCGGTTTTAACTGGCAATGACTTAAAACAATGTAGTT
>CAZGJY010000138.1:0-3230 GCA_964525725.1 uncultured Methanosarcinales archaeon
GCTAACAAAATGACGACTAGCAGCAGTGTTTTTTTCACCCCCATTTTCTTCCCTTTTGTATGGCTAATTTGTGGCCGATTTCAGACCGATTTCAGACTCATTTTCTGGCTTTTCGATGCCATTTTTCCATGCCCAAAAACAAGGCTTGCTTTTTGGTTTTTCTAAGCACGTTTTTTCCGTAGATATATGAAAAAGATTGTGAGCAAAACGATTATGATTATGATGACAATACTGATGAGCAAAACATGACTTGTTGCGCGTTTCGTATAAATGACTTGCGTGACTTGGATGTCGGCGGATTGCACTTTGATCGTGTCTTTCTCGCCGAATGAGAAAATAATCTTCATTGGTTTGTTGATGATGTCTTGTGCGCTCAGGTACGGAATCGGAATATCGATGCGACCAGTCTGTCCGCCTTCGATCTTCGCCGGAGACGATGAGACAAGAGTCACATTGTCGATGATGACTTGTGTACTGACGAGGGCTTGCGCTTGGACGTTGTTATTCTGCACGTCAAGCTGCAAGACACCATTCGTCTCGTCGATCCTGCTATCGACAAAAGAGATGTTCGATGCGTCGGCAGTCTGATCTGTCGTCGCGTTGAGGATGACAAGCGGTTGTCCGTCGCTGCTCACGATTGATTGCGTGAGCGGTGCGAAACGTCCGTACAGCGTATTCACGACGACTTGCATCGATGATGGTGCGCTGTCAACGACGTATGGAATCGTGAGCGTTGTCTGCGCAGGAATTATCACATCTTGGTCGTCGGCATATGTCGACTGACCGAATTCTATCGTCGAGTATGCGAGCGCCGGAACGTTTCCGGAATTCGTGAATGTGATTCCTACTGTCGATTCTTGCGGATAATATGTCGCTTTCTGCACGGATACGAGTGTGTATGGATATGGGAATGATACCGTATCAAGATCGAGGAGTTGTCCGGCGAGCCCTTGTATGTTGGTGAAGCCTTGCGCGTATTTGACGAGGAGCTTGAGATTTTTTCCAGAGAGTGCCGAGATTGATTTTGCAAGATCAGCTGCGTCGCTTGATATGACTTCAAAGACGAGGATGTTTGTTCCTGCAATCTGATCCGCGACATCTTTTGCAGAGCCTGCATAGACGAATTGCGGAATGCCGCGCATGAGCGACTGCAGATCGATACGATCGATGCGCGAAATGATTCCCATTTTAACGTCGGCAGAGCTGCCGATTATTTTATTCGCGAGCGCGGGGTTCGTCATGTCTGCGATTATCTGCGCGGAATTATTCTCCATCTCGCCGACGTATTGCTCTTTGATGTTGAACGCGGGTGCATTCTGCAAGTCAGACACGAGACGGATCGGCATGTGACCGACTAAAATTGTCGGACGGTTTTTTATCGATGCAGCTGCATCGAAGAAATCAGATGCTGTTGTCTCGTCGACAAAGAGCGGCATGAATTCTGCTCGCATGAGGACTGGCGAGATGACTACTGCTTCGACGCCGAACGGCGCGTAGATGATTGTGTAGCCATTGATCGGCTGGTTCGGCGTGATGTCGAGCAGATGAAGCAGATCGAATTGCAACTCAGTGTAATCATCGTAGCTGATCGTATTCGTCTGTGATATGCCGTTCGCCGCAAGATACGACGCGTATTTTTTCACGACGGGATTTTTTGATGGCTCAAGGATCGTGACTTGGCTCTGGGCCGAGATGAGTTTGCTCTTGATCTGTGCATCACCGAGACTTGCGAATGAGAGGAATGATTGGTTCGTGAGACCGGCGTAGACTGATCCGAGATAGAGGTCGTGCCAATCTCGTGAGTCGACGACGATGTATGAGTTTGTCGCCGCTGATGCTGTTGGCAATGCAACTGCACCGACGAGTGCGACTGTTGCAGTGATCGCTGCGCCTGCTGCGATCATTACGAGGAGTGTCGTGCAAATTGATAGCGAGAGAATAAGAAGAGACAAAAGAGATACACCTATTTTTCGAGCACTATTCTTGACACTATCCATAGTGTTCACACTAGTGTTACAGCGCGCACTCATGCGCACACTGCAAGTGGTCGTTGCACTTGAGTCTGCAGCAGCAAAAAAAGTCGGAGATAAATAGCCGGCCTGAACTTGGCTTTCGCCAGCAGCTTGCTTACCCTTATACCCAACTTTTCATTTGCAGCAAAACTCTCTGCAACTATTCTGTAATATATGTAACTCATCCGAACACTTTCTCCCGATGCGGGAGAAATTGTCGTCGGATAAGCATCGACGCAACGGAATTGCCTGCCCTAACCCTAGCGACAGACTTTTAGTAAATATGATTTTCAGTAAATGTAATTTTTGATGCTAAATATCGTTTGCAGTTATTGATTGCTTACTGTTATTGCTGCGAGTGGACATGATGATGTTGTGGCATCTGATGCCCCGGATGCCCGATGTTGCCGCCGCCGCTCTTTCTTCGCCTCACGATGAGCACGATGACGATTATGATGATTATCACGACTGCAGCTATGATTCCGTAGAGGAGGAATCCTGAGGATTGCGTCCTGAATGCAGGTGTTGCGCTCAACGTCTTGAATTCTTGTTCTGCCGCGCTACCGTATGTGATTGTGAGAGGGAATTGCGTGTTATCATCTAAGTCTACTGAGTCGAGGCTGACTGGGATGTATGTCGTTTTTGTTTTCTGCGCGCCGAGCTGGTCCGCTTTCGCGAAGTCTTCTTTGAGACCTTGGACGATGAGCCCATTGATCTTTACTGTATAATAAATCGGCGTGGTGCTATTCGCGAAAAGCGTTATACCGACGCGATTGAGCGAGGGGTAATATGCTGCATCCTCGAGGACAAGCGACGAGTTGTCGATCGTCAATGATTCAATAGTTATAGGGATGCTGAATGGCGGTCCGAATTTGTTCTCCAATGTGAGGAAACTGTCGAGCTCGCTCGGAGATTCTCCGTAAGAGGTATAAAATTCGCCGCTGATCGCTGTGCTCAGATATTGCGCCGGAATCTCATGGTCGAAGAAGACAGGCAATACTTCGCCCGCCGCTATATACGTCGCATTAGGGACTGAGACTGTGCCAATCTCGCTGCCATCAGCGACATTTCTCAAGGTGATTGTTGTGACTGCGTACACACCGCTGTTTCCTGTGTTCTGGAAGTAGGCGACGATTTTTTTCTGCGTCGGATCATATGTCGCTTTGGTAATATTGAGGCCGATCGTCGGTTGAGGTAGAGGGAAGAATGTAAGGGCAA
>CAZGJY010000139.1:0-3227 GCA_964525725.1 uncultured Methanosarcinales archaeon
GACTTCTTGATAGCCGCGCTTTTTGTATTCTTCTCGGATGAATTCGATGAGCGTGTTGTAGATGACAGCACCTTTGCTCAAAAAGAACGGCATGCCTGGTGCATATTCGTGGAACATGACGAGATTGTGCTCTTTGACGAGCTTTCGATGGTCTCGCGCTTTCGCCTGCTCCATACGCTCAGTGTAAATCTTGAGATCGTCTTTGTTCGGGAATGAGACGCCGTAGATTCTCTGGAGCTGCGGATTCTCAGCTTTCCCGCGCCAGTATGCTCCACTGGTTTTTGTGAGCTTGATCGCTTTTATCTTTCCCGTCGATTCGACGTGCGGACCGCGGCAGAGATCGCTGAACGTCCCTGTTTTGTAGACGGTGAGCTGCTGCGCAGTCTTTCCGCTCGCGGCGTCTTCTCGCGTGAACTCTTCGATGAGTTCCATCTTGAATGGATTTGATGCGAATTGTTTTTTTGCGTCACTCGCGCTGATTATTTCTCTCGTGAATGGAATATCTTCTTTGATGACGTTCTGCATCTCGGCTTCTATCTTTACGATATCTTCCGGCGTGAACGGTTTCTCTGTGTGGAAGTCGTAGTAGAATCCGTCTTCGATCGCCGGACCGATCGTGAGTTTTGTCTGTGGGAAGAGTCGCAATGTTGCGATTGCGAGAATATGGGCTGAGCTGTGCCAGAAGACTTCTTTTCCTTTGGCGTCTTTCCATGTATGGACGGTGAATTTGCAGGATTCTGTGAGCGCAGCGCTGAGGTCTGCGAGGTTGTCGTTGATGCTGACTGCGATCGCAGCTCTCGCCAATCCTTCGCCGATGTGGACTTTGATGAAGTCTTTTGCAGAGATGCCTGACTCGACGTCTTTGGAGCTGCCGTCAGGAAGAGTTATTTTGATAGATGCCATGGTTTTGTGTGCGAATCCAACAATGACCCGCTGTGGAGAAAAATAATGGAGAGGGGTTTTTAAATGTTGAGGGAAAAAGTAACTGATAAGACATCAAAGAATAATTCTTGACCCAATAACTTTTATAAAACCCTTGACAAATAGTCACCATAATGAAAAAGGTCGCAAAAAAATCAGGTTACAAGTATGCAGTCTCAGTTTTTTGCGCAAGGAATTCTGTCAGTGATAGTCAAGCAAAAAATGATGCGAGAGAGCTTGGCAAGTATTTTGCAAAACGCGATGTCACATTAGTGAATGGAGCTGGGCACACTGGTTTGATGCAATATATCAGCGAAGCTTGTTTCAAAAACTCTGGAAGAGTGTATGGAGTCGGCTTGCACAAATATGAACATCAGCCGCATAAACTGCTTACCGACTGGGAAGCGTATGATTCACATAGTGCTCGCCAGAATAGATTGATCGAGCTTGGCGACGTCATTGTTGTTCTTGAAGGCGGATTAGGAACACTGCTTGAGACATTGCATGTCCATATAGGTCAGTTTCTCAATGAAATACACAAGCCTCTTATTCTTGTCGGAGAGTTTGGCGAATTCTATAAGGGCTTAGTAGAGCATTTCAGAAAAAAAGGTCTTCTCCACAAGTTACCGTCGGACATCCATTATTGCAAGACGTATTCTGAAGCAATAGCACAGCTTGAAAAGATATTTACGTCGTTTGACAAGCAGCAATATCGTTCAGATTCATATTATCCTGCAATGACTCCCGAGCAGATTTACTATCACCTCAAGAAAATTTCTGAGCCTCATTATGTCCTCTTCTGCGGCATACAGATGAAAGTGCTTCCTGGAGTCTATCCGTCAAACAGATTCCGAAGCTCTAAAATGCTCGGTCAATATGTCGCGACTCATTCAAAAGGCAAACGAGTGGCTGATATTGCATGCGGACATGGAACGATGGGGCTTGTCGCAGCAAAGAATGGCGCAGTCCATGTTGTTCAATCAGATATCAACCCGACAGCAGTTGAGAATGCTCGACAAAATGCAGCTCTGCATGCATTGCAAAATAAAATTGATATTTACGAAGGCGATACATTTGAACCTCTATCGCACAGATATGCTAATTATTTTGACATCATTTATTTCAATCCGCCATTCCACAAAGATGTCGCAATAAAAAATGACAAATTGATGTATGCATTCTATACGCAAGGTTCAGAAGGCGGAGTGCTGGATAAGTTTTTGATGCGAGCAAAAGATTTCCTTGCGCCGAACGGAGAAATATTAATCGGCTTCTCAAGCAAAGACAAAGAGAACAACGAATTCCTCAAGAAAGCCATGACAAAATATGGCTTTGAGTGGAAAGTTGAAAGTGTGCTCAATACAAGTACTGCGGCAGATAATATTTTGTACAAGCTCAAAGTTTCTCACTCGCAAATCCAAAAGGCTACTGAAAATCCAGTTTTCAAGTTAGGAATTGTCTTGTCTCAATCAGGCATTTCCCGCGTAGATGGCCAGTCGATGCGCAAGGGCGTCGAACTGGCAGTCAAAGACCTCGCGCGTGAAAACCTCCAAGTCAAACTCGCCTTCTCAGACGATAGAGGAACTCCCGATGGCGCAGTGAAAGCAGTGGATGAGGTGATCGCAAAATTTGTCCCAGACGCAATAATTGGCCCTACATGGAGCAACCTCATCGATGTCTGCGATTCATTACTGACAACGAAAAAGATAACATATTTCACTCCTGCAACAAGCTATGATGTTGTGAAATCAGATGGACAATACAGACTGTATGGCTCGCCTTCTAATGACATAAAATCCCGACTGCTTGCAGAGTTCTGCAAAAATACAAATTCAAAGAATATCGTGTATTTCAGACGGAAAAATACATGGGGCGAAAGACATAGTGAATTGTTCTCAAAAACCGCAGCAGAATTAGGAGGAGATTTCAAGGAAATCGCACTTCCTGATATAGTCCAGACAAGTGATATCAAAAAGGCAATTGCAAGCATGCCGAAAGCTGACGTTGTATTATTAGATAATTACGAAGATGTCACATTGCCTTTGTTAGTCAATCTATACTCTCAATCGCCGAACAGCAAAATCATATTCACGCTTAATCTTACTCCAAACATCCTTCAAGATCTGAAAAAATTGCCTAATAGCCACGCATTGCACAGTATGAAACTTACTGTTCCGGCTGAATTCAAAGAACGTTTCACACACGCATATGCGGGCGACAGCGCCACCGCATATGCTTACAACGCATACATCGGCGTCCAGTTTTTAGTCCGCGCAAAATTACAATCAGGCTCATCAAAACTGAGC
>CAZGJY010000140.1:0-3211 GCA_964525725.1 uncultured Methanosarcinales archaeon
TTTGATTGTGTCAAAATCATACGAGACAAGAATTGAATTCGCATACACATATGCGACGCGCGCCTCAGCAAAAATGCCACGGTTCGGCGCGACAGTAGTGTACCCAAGCGGCTCTGCATAGCCGCCGAGATTGAATAGTTTCACATAGATAAGATCGCCGTCAGCGACAGTCTCGCTCGACAATTTCTTGTCGAGATTGCTCAAGTCAAATGTAAGAACAGCGTACGAATCGCTGCCAATCTCTTTGAAGAAAACATCTGTAACGTTGAACTTGAGTTTGTACGGATAGCCCTGAGCCAACGACTGTGCTGACGAGCCACTACTACTGCTTGCGCTTCCGCCGCACCCTGAGAGAATAAACGCAAGACTGAGAGCAATCAAAGCGATGAGAATGATTGCAACAACACTTGCCCCACTATTCGTACACTTGCCCATGCACGAAATGGCATTTGGCAAATTACTTTTATAAATACTCCGAAATTGACAGACATATGTGCGGCATCTGGGGTATTGTGCAGAAAAATGCGAGAAATTCGCAGGAATTGCAATCTAAAACTACCATTCCAATACAGACGATTTCTCTTGCAACCCCTACAGAACAATTTACACGAATGCTGGCTGTGCAGCAAAACCGCGGCAAAGACGGTTTCGGTGCAGCAATTATTACAGCAATCCCTGCAACTACACATAGTAAAAAAAATGGCTTCATATCATCCCAGACAATAATCCATGAAAAAACAGCAGAGGCACTTATTGCAGCGATTCCCGTTGATGCACAGATACTCATCGGACACACATTGCACGCCGTCGTTTCCCATGTTCTGCAACCTATCGCATCGCAGCAAAACAAAAGCATTCTCGCCGCGAATTGTGAGATATACAACTGGAACAGCATCGCAAAAAAAAGAAGGATCAATGCACGAAACGATACGGAGTTGCTCCTCAATTGTTTGGATGCCTGCACAACAAATGCTAATAACAAAATGAGCAGCGCAAATATAGTAGCATCGGAAATAAAACAGCAGACAATAACTGCGGCGGCAATACAAAAAGCGCTCAAGCCGCTCAACGGCGTCTATGCATTTGCATACATCCGAAACGGAAATCTCGTTCTCGCACGCGACATCATCGGCGAGAAACCACTCTTCTTCGCGCAGACAAAGACACGATTCTATTTCGCGTCAGAATCAAAAACACTGCGCGAAATCCTCGGCGATGAATCGTATCTCATCCAAGAGCTCAACCCGCGGCATTTGCTCATCGTCGATCTTGTAACGCTTGCATGCAAACACGCGACGCGTCCGTTCTTTGCAAAACAAAAAGAGATGCAAATAGAGATACAGATGAGCGAGATCGGCAATAGTATACCGGCAAACAAGGACGACAATAATACAGAGAAAAAAGTCAGTGAAATCACACACAAACTTGCAAAGATGCTCGTCAACTGTGTCCAAGAACGATTGCCTGATCCATCAGTGAAGATTGGCGTCCTCTTCTCCGGCGGGGTGGACAGCACGCTCATCGCACTCATTCTCAAACAGCTCGGCAGGCCATTCACCTGTTATACAGCCGCATTCGAAGAAGAAGGAATGGGTAAGAGTACGGATCTTGCAGTTGCACGACAAGCGGCGAGCGAACTCGGCTTCTCACTGATGCCCGTCGTGCAAAATCTTGCGCAAGCGCAAGAAACATTCAAAGTCGTCATCCCACTCATAGAGAGTTCTAACGTCGTCAAAGTCGGCGTTGCGACGCCGTTCTATTTGTGCTGCAAACAAGCAGCAGCGGACGACGTCCGCGTCATCTATTCAGGTCTTGGCAGCGAAGAATTATTCGCCGGCTACCAGCGGCATAAGACCGCCGCTGACATCAATCTCGAATGTATCAGCGGTCTGCGAAAAATGTACGAGCGTGACCTCTATCGCGACGATGTCGTGTCGATGAATAATACTGTCGAACTTAGGTTACCATTCCTCGATGCGGATCTTATCCGATATGCACTCAAAATTCCAGGAAATCTGAAAATAAAAAAAGAGGATGCAAGAACTGTGAAGACTCAGGCAAATAGCATAGAGAAAACGCGCGACGATGGACACGACACGGGCGGCAATCACAAGGAAGAGATTATTTCAAAATATATTTTGCGAAAAGCTGCGCTTAGTCTCGGATTGCCGACAGCATATGCGATGCGTCCAAAACAAGCAGCGCAATATGGTTCGCGTTTCGACAAAGCGATCCAAAAGCTCGCCGACAAGAATGGCTATGCACTCAAATCGGCATACCTCAACACTTTTTTCCAACCGAAAAACCAGCGCCTCGGCGTCCTCTTCTCGTCGGGAAAGGACAGTATGTATGCGCTCTATACAATGCAGAGGCAAGCATATCCGATCGCTTGCCTCATAACGCTGCAAAGCAAGAACCTGGATTCATATATGTTCCACACGCCGGCGATCGAGCTTGCGAAATTGCAGGCAAAGTCATTGCAAATTCCGCTCATCGTCAAGCAGACTGCCGGCGAGAAAGAGAAAGAGCTTGCTGACCTCAAAGCGGCAATCGTCACAGCAGTCAAGCGATTCCATATTGATGGAATTGTGACGGGCGCACTCTACTCGGTCTATCAGCGAGAACGCATCGAGCAGATCGCCGAAGAGATTGGCATCAAAGTGTTCTCGCCGCTCTGGCATATCGATCAAGAGAAAGAATTGCGCCAGATCATTGATTCGGGTTTCTCGATAATCCTCACGCAGACAGCTGCAGAAGGTCTTGATGCATCATGGCTCGGACGACCAATCACACACGACGACGTCGACAAACTCGTTGCGCTCAATAAGAAACTTGGCATCAATATCGCCGGCGAAGGCGGCGAATTTGAAAGTCTCGTTCTCGACGGACCAATCCTCTCGCGGCAACTAGAAATCCTGAAGTCAGAAATAGTGAGTGATGGTGGAAAGCATACATTGCTTATCAAAGAAGCAAGACTTATAAATAAAAAATGAAAAGAAAAGACTAAGGGTAGAATAAAGAGATAAAAGGGGCATTCCAGAAATGAAACAAGTCAAAGGACAGCAACGTCAGCCATATACATCACTCTTCTCAAGATGTTCTAGATTTATTAGCAAACTCAATACTGATAAAAAAGCTATGAAATTCATGGAGAAATATATCGTCACATGGGTATGTATCGGAGTGATTATTGTTTCATTCATCATTCTCG
>CAZGJY010000141.1:0-3204 GCA_964525725.1 uncultured Methanosarcinales archaeon
TCTTCTTTGGAACATCGCCGCAGCAATACGGCGCTCAAAGTGAAATTCACGCGATTGCAAAGACGATGCTCTTTGCGCGTACGGGCAGCTTTGGTCCCGTCTATAATCTTGAGGAACCTGACAAAATGAATGCACAATCAAAGAAAGTATTCATGACTGACGGGGAAGGACGATTGGGTGCAGTAAACTTGGGAGAATATAATACTCAGATTCGCAATCTTTTCGCAAGCACGCAGTCGAGCAATCCGCGAGTCGACGAAGTCCTTCTCAAAGCGCTCTCTCTCGACGTTGAGCAACGATACTCGTCGTTCCATCAATTCAAAGAAGATATGATGGCGGCGATGAAACCGACTATTTTTGAGCGAGTGAAGAAACATCCTGCAATCGGACTCGCAGCAGTAGCTGCGGCATCTCTCGCAGTCGTCGTCGGCTTGGGCGAAGCATCTTATCGTCGAGAAATGAAGGAAACAATGATACCTCTGACTGAGTTCCGCCCTGAGCAGCAGAAGAATTGGATGAGGGAGGAATATGACTACTTCAAGTCGCTTCTTGATCAACGACAGAGCAATTCAATCTTCGCATTGGCTCGTACCGTCGACAGCCTCAAAGTCGACAATGACGTGAAGAGACGGATCCTCAACGGCGATTTCGCTGCGCTCAAAATGCTCATGAAACAGGCAGATGGCATACTACCCTCGACCATCCCTGCAAAGAATCTCGAGCGAGAAATAAAAGAAGTAGAACGCTATCGCGCAGTAAATCATATTTCCGCGCCAGATCCAATGAACGCGCTCGCTTCGCGCGAGATCAGCCATGCGCCGCTTGAGCAATATTATTGGGACACGATCGGGCGCCGAGAGAAGGGCGATCGCGAGTGGACGGAACAAGTCCATACGCTCGTCGAAAATCATATTTCATTGCGTGACTTGGTGAAATATGGCAGTAATATTCCACAAGTACAAAACCCTACAGAACGTGAAAAATACGTCAGAACTACTGCAAGCATATTTGCAGAAGAATATATGGAGCTCCTCGAGTTCATGGATCCGCACGCGTTCGATCCCACTATTGCAAGCACACCTGCGCTTGATCCGCGGGAAGTTCACGCACGCCTTTTCCCAAGCCGAAGAGAAGAGCTCTTGCCGTCGCCAAAAAGAGTGCCTGAAATAATGGCGCCTTAGGTAGAATTGTGTCGCAATCTCACCACTAATAATTACTGTTTGCGTTGTCCAGTCAGCATGATCCAGCCGGCGAGCGGACTATTTGCCAAATAGAGATGACGCAACGAATTCGCAAGATAATGCGACGACATCGGCAATCCTTTACGCGATGATTGCAGTGATTTGCGTGTACTGACTTCTATCGAGTGGATTTTATGCAATTTCTCAGTCGTGCGATTAGTGTATGCCTCGACGAGCAGCGCGAGGATCTCGACGCACGACGCCGAGAACGACGCATCGACCGTTGATTTCTTGATAGTGGACAGTGCAAGATAACACTCGCGCTGGCCGTGATTCACACTATGAATAAACAATTGCAAAAAATCAACAGCACTCGATCGCGCTTCGCGCGAAAGACAGCGAAGGCAAAAATTCTCGTATTGTATGATGCGATCCTCAAGCTCGTCGATATCTTCGCTGACGGCTTGTCCAGAGGCACGATCATGCGCAAGCAGCAGCAATTGTTTTGCAGATAAGAAAAACTTAGAGAGTATATTATCGAACTGCGCGGCGTCAGGCTCCGTCACGCTCTCGATCACGCAGCTCTTCTTGTCTTTCTGCGTGATCTGAAAACCAAGCAACTTCGTCTTGACTGTGTTCTGCAACAATTTGTACTGTTTCTCCGAGTCGAAGGTAACCGTCGTCTTGTCTATTCCCGTTCGATATGTGTTTGTGATAAGCGTGCGTATGAGAGACTCATCCTCTCCACTGAGATTGATTGCCGTCTCACGCACGCGCGCAGAGCCGCTCGCGCGCACGACGATCGCTCCGCTCTCTTGAGAGACATCGACTATTTTGCCGCGCGCAAGACCCTGCTCTTTGATCCACGTGCGCGGGAGGCTGACCATGAGCGTCGATGCGCCTTGCTGCACTAGTTTTCGTTGCATATTGCTGTTTGTTGCTGACTTTATATTTAAACATTTCTAAAAGTATAAACAACTTAGACGGAAGATTAAACTTGAGATAATACTCCCACCTGCTAGTGATAACTATGAGAATACTGACATACACAATCCATATCGCGGACGAGCGGTGCGCAATTCCAGTTCCGGACCGATTCGCAGATTCGATTCCGACGGCGCAAGCATATGCCATCGGCAGAGTCGCGAAAGACTTGGGAATATCGTGCGTCGACAAATCGCAGCTCGACAAGTTTCGACGCTATGAAGTGCGAAAGACACTATCCGAAGGATCGAATGCATGCCACTATTCTCTCACTCCAAGCGCAGACGAACAGCAACATCTCGCAGCATTCTTGGCAGGTTTCTCAAAGCCGAGTATTTTATTCGCAAGTCAAGAGCTGCCAGAGCCAAAACCGCAAAAGCCAACCCGGAAAGCTCGTGATTATCAGCTGACGAGAAGTTTTGCAAGCTGCGCACCACTCTTCTGCTTCGACGAATTACCGACGAGCGCGATGAATGTCGTGCACACAGTGCTCTCGAACTACTTCGGCCTGCCGCCGAATCAATCATATCGACCAACACTCATCGCAGAGCAAGAAATGCCAAAACAGCTCGGAGTGCGCACGCTCGTCTACGCGTGCAACGGCTCGAACTTCACATTCATCTACGACGCGAAGAGCGGAAAGATAAAATATCGTCCGGAGTCGCCCGATGCGGCGAACCCTGCTGCAGACGGTAGAAATGAGAGTGGCAATGCAGACAGCGCAGTGCTCGCAACGGCGAAGAACACGGCGAGCGGCAATAAATTGTTTGCGCCAGAGTTCTTCGACAAAACGCTTGGCGCTAATCAGCCGGGAATCGACCGGATCGCACGGGCAGTATCCAATGCTCCGGCAGGATTGGAATCATTGATGCAGAATCCTGATTTGACACAAAACATTGCACAGACTGCACAGAACAATGCACAGAAAAACGAAAACACAAAAAACACATCCGAGGAAAAACCATGAGCAGCATATTATTGATTGAAGACAACGAAAAGCATCTTGCATCGCTTGACGATCTTATCACAGCCGGCAACA
>CAZGJY010000142.1:0-3200 GCA_964525725.1 uncultured Methanosarcinales archaeon
TGATTTTTTAAATATTTTTTTTATATTTTTATGAAGCCACTTTATCTTTTGCAGAATTATCTTCTCTCAGGGATCTGTTCGATACCCGTCGTCTTGAAGAGCTCTCGTTTTTTCTTTTTTAGGACAACGAGAAGGTCATCAGTGTTTGTGATGATCGCGCCGTTCTTTCCATAGCGAGAGATGAACTCGTCAGCGACGTCTTTTGGCAAGATATCTGTTTTGGACAAATAAAAGATGATTGGCTTGTTATGCTTCTTCACGCGTTCAAGCAATTCTTCTTGGAGATCGATTGAGTATTCCCCCGTGAGGTCAAAGACAAAGACGATGCAGTCGGCGACGTAGCGCATCGCAAGATATGCTTGCTGTTCGACGGCGTTCATCTTCTCGAGGCGGTTGAGCGTTCCCGGCGTGTCTACGACTTGCGCTTTTTCGTGGCCGAGCATTGCGTATCCGATATTGAGCTTCGTCGTCGTGAACGAATAGTTCGCGATCTCGGGTTTAGCCGGAGTAATTTTTGAGAGTATCGTAGACTTTCCGACGTTGGGGAATCCGGCGATCGCGATCGTGAATATATTTGATTTTATCGACGGATAATCATACATGATGACGCGCGCGTGCTCGAGATATGTGAGATTCTCGCTGAGCTGCTTCATCACGGAGCCGATGCGTCCGAGATATGCTTTCTTGTGTCGCGACGTGTCTTGGATATTTCGTGAGCCGTTTATTTTTCTGACGTACTCTGCGGTGAACTCGCTTATCTTGCGATTCGACCAGCCGACGCCGGAGAGTGCTTTCTTGAGATCGTTGAATTCGAGCGTGAGGCGCACGAGCTGTGCGTAGAATTCCGTCAAGTCGTCGAGCGCGGGGAAAGATTTGATGATGAGCGTGAGATGTTTCTGCAACGCAGATTTTATCGTATCGCACTGCGCAGCTTCGAGACGCTTGACCATGAGATCGAATTCAAGATGTTTGAGCTCGCTGCGCATCTCTTGCGCTTTCTTCTTCGCTTGGCGCATCGCGTAGTCGAAGTACCAGTCGTGCGATTCAATCTTACCGATGTTTACGAATGCCATGTTGTTGTGTGAGTATTAGCGATATTCTTTATGCTTATTGCGGCAACACGGCGAGCCTCTGCTCGTCCCTCGCAGACTTCACGTCGACGTGCCTGCATAAATCGGCACGTCTCCTGACTTTATGCCAAGGTGTTGCCGCACTTAGATGTGTTGCTGAATGTGATGGGAATATTATTTTACTTTTTTTTGCAGATGAATAATGCGTGGTCTTTCTCGAATGGATCGAGTGTTTTGTAGTCGAGGACGATGAGGTCTGCTTCGAGGAGCTTTCGCGCTTCTGCGTAGATCTGCTGCGGCGTCTTTGTGATGTCGACCGATCGTGATTTGAGCGAGAGGAGTGCGTAGCCGCCGTCTTTGAGGAATGCGTGGACATTCTTGAGGAATATCTCGACTTGGTTCGACTGCGCGATGTCCATGAAGATTGAATCGACAATCGGCACTGCGTGCGCGAATGTCGTCGGACGGTTTGCGTCAGCCATGAGCGGATAAATATTATGTCGTTTTTTTGCAAGGAGTGTCATGTCGCGCATGACTCGCGGTGCGACGTCAAGCGCATAGACGATGCCTTGCTCGCCAACAATCTCTGCGACGTGTGATACTGTTGTTCCTGTCGAGCAACCGAGATAGAGGACGCTCGATCCTTGTGCGATGCCAATCTCTTTCATCCCTTTCTTGATGCCGGCGCCAAGCTTGCTGCGCATCGCGTCCCATTGTCTATATTCGACGCCGTCCCAAGTGAATGTTTTTTCACCGTAGACGATTTGTCCTGGGTTTGCGTTCTTAGTATAGATATTTCCTTTGAATTCAAAGACGCCTGGGATGCTTGATTGTGAGAATGCACTGCTGCCTTTCCAATTCGCTTCTGCAGATTTATTTTCGTAGCGCTGCTGGTTTGTGCCTTTGTCGCCGAAACTTCGCTTGCCTTCAAATTGCTGTTTTGCAGCAGTCCGTGGTTTGCTTGCGAATGTTGCGCGATCATCGCTTCGTGGTCGGTCGAATGATCGGCTCGGTCGTTCTGTTCTATCTGCGAATTTTTCAGCAGATTGCCGCGGTCGTTCGCTGAATGATCGCGATTGATTTGAGTCGCTGAAATTATTTGGAGTGCTAAAATTGCCTGCGTTTGAATCTTGACCTCGGAAGCATTCACGGCAGAGGACTGGTTTGCCGTTCGTCGGTCGGAAGGGAACAGTTGTATGCTTGCCGCATTTGTCGCAAATGACGTCGAACATTTCTGGACGAGGTCTCTCGCCTGTTGCTTGCCGTTCTGCAAATGTCGGTGCGCGTCCGCGTGCGCCGCCGAATCCTGTGCGCTCTTCAAAGCGTTCTGTGCGTCGTTGATCGTCAGTTCGATTGAATCGTGCGCCGACGCTTGGATTTGGAGTGTATTTATTTCCTTCCTTGTTGCCGTAGCGATCATCTTTCCGGTGATCTTCGGTTCGGTCTGCTGAACTTGCGCCATGGCTGCCGCCGAATGAATGCTGTCGATCGCTCTTGCTACTGTGATGGATGCGATCTGTCTTTTTGTTCATGCGGTTGTTGAATGCCATTGTGACCTTGTTTGTTATTTGAACGATAAGTATGCTTTGTGATAACCTGCGTTACATTCCCTGTGTCTTTGTCTCGATCTCAGCTATTTTCTCGACGCCAAATGATCTGTTGTCTGGCGAGAAGTAGTCTGTGCGTACTGCGAGCGAGAGCGCGTTCGCGATCATGCGTGCAATCTTGCCGCGATTGCCTGGTTTTGCTTTTGAGACAAGCGGATGTTGGAAGAGGAGACCGTGCTTTGGTGGTCGTGCGCCAGTCTTGAGATGACGGAAGAGTGCTTTTTCTGCGCCGAGGACTTGGATTGTTGAACTTGTCATTTTTACAAGTCTTGTAACTGTGCCGACTGTTCCGAGCAATTTTGCGCCGACTTGTGCGCCTGCGATTGCTGTGAAATTTGGCAAGTGGATTTTCATCTGTTCGTGGATGTAGATTGTCGTCGTCTCTCGCAACACTTTGAGTTGCATGACTTGATTCGCAAGGATGAGTATTGGTGCGAGATCTTTTTCTGATAGCTCTGCGCCCATCGAATCTTTTGGATTGATGTTGAGTTCAGCGAGAAGCTTGTTGCGGTCGCTGTTGAGG
>CAZGJY010000143.1:0-3200 GCA_964525725.1 uncultured Methanosarcinales archaeon
AATGCATATCATAGTGGAAAGACAGGCTTAGTTGTTGGAACAGAAAAAGAATCGGTAGACGATAGTGTAGTAAATGCGGTGTTTTATGCACGACCAAACGCTAAGACAAACTTTTTTCTTTTTGCTGGTCTGCAATATGATGCAAGACCTGCGTCGAATCCTCAGCTTAAATTCTACAAATTAAATGGACTTGCAAAAATATTAAGGGATGTGCCTCTCTCTGCAAAAGTCAGCCCAAACACCACGGGAGTTTTGGAAACCCTTGAATTAGGAATAGCTGATTGGGCAGGAATTTATCGCTGGATTAATTCCAAGCAGAAATCAACAGTAAAAACTCAAAAACCAGTTGGTATCTATTTTTCTGTAAACGAGCAAAACGGAACTTGCACATTTGATCATATAGTGATAGAATCTAAGTTTTATTCTGGGCGAGCGGAAAATGTGCGAAATGTAACCGAACTAGAGGGATCAATCACACAGATGAGTATCCAGAATGTTGCGACAGGAAGAAATTTCTCTCCGCATCGGGTTGAAAGCGCGGTCGAATTCCTCAAACGTTCGTATTCGGATCTCATCCAGCATCAGTCAACGAAGTAAAAACGAATCATCCATATTGTCTCTGCTTTTCCCGTTTGAGAAATGTATATTTTGAAACTCACGTATCGCCGACGCTAAATTTATAAACCAAAACCCGAATATTTCCTGTTAACAACTATTTTTGTAAAAGAGGAAAACCATGGTGCTCGATAATTCATACACACTAGTTCTTGCGATCATTGTCGCGACACTCGCAGCAATCGTCTACAGCTTACGAATTCTTGTTCTTTTGGAACGACGCATTTCTCGCATCGATGCACATATCGAAGCGCTTGTGAAAGCAGTCATGCGCGAAGAAGTCAAGATTGAACGCGCAGAGCAGGATATTGAATCTCGCATCAAGCGTAAATAATAATATTTGATTTTATTTTTCAATTATTAAGTTCTGATTTGCTTCCATCTCAGTTTCTAGTTTGAAGAGTCTGAAGAATGCGTAAATAATTTCTTATAACTCCACATTCACAAAATAAACTGCAGTCGCGAAAAAAGTCACAAGACACGCAAATAGGATGGTGAACCAGAAACCAGTCATTGCCAAAGATATCAAGGAGCTCAACAAAAAGCAGAGCGCAAAAAAGAAATTCAACATATTTCCGTAAAATAGCAAAGAGCCGAGAGAAACTCCTCGCGTTTCAACTTTATCCGTAACGTGTTCGGATAAAATTACTTCTGCTTTCTCTTTTGCAAATAGCAGCGGAATATTGACTATAAACTCTACGGGGATAAGCGAATAGAGCGCAGTGAAGAAACAGACCCAATAGAATGCTGATGCAACTTGATGAGAGAAGGGAAGCACTTGAGAGAAGAAAACGGCAACAAGCGTGAGAACTAGAATCGGAAGCAGCGCAAATACGCGGAGATTTTTGAGGCTTAGACCGACTGGCTTGCGCCCAATCAAATGCCGCTCATCTGTTTTGATGAACAATGTCGGCGGGATGAAAAAAATGATCTTACCGGCCGTCACAAAGCACAATACAACTGAAACCAAAACGAATGCCCACGATAATCCGTGCGATGTCTGCGCACCAACGATTACCGCTACAACTTTTTGGATGTAAGTAAAAATAAAGATGACGAGGATCGAGATGATTGAATAGAGTATGAAGTTCTGTGTTCCAATCGCTCTGTTATAGATGCCGTTGACTCCCCATTTATTGAAAGAGAAAAGAAAACCGATGATAAAGCCATAGCCGATGAGCATCGCAAGCTCTGCATACGAATAATTTGCATTCTTATACAGATTTTCGACAGTCGCCTTCATACATAGAGACGCTCACTTGCCAATTTATAATTATTGCGCAAGAGCTCCTGCATCCCAGGCATGTGCGCTGCGCCAACAACAACCAGAATCTTTGCGTCAGGGTTGAGAACCGTAAGATGATTGACTCGCTCAGCCATGAATATATTTCGTTCAACGAGAAGCGCGGCATACAAGCCAGGATATCGCGTCTCCAAATGATGCAATGCACTCTTGACAAACGCCTCTGTCGGCGCACGAGATAATGAAAAATTCTCAAGCCCTAGCTTTTTTTTTGTCCGTTCTGGGAAAAAAATGCTCGAAAAGAAATCTCCGATCATGGCAAATATGACACTGATGCCGAATTCTTTGGAGATGCGACGCATTGTGACATCGATCGGTTGATCGATGAGCGCCACTGATGCTTTTTTCTCTCGAGAATATTGCACGGCAGTCAACATGTCGTGACCTGGTGTCGTGCCAACAAAATTGCCCAGCTTTTGCTGGATTAATCCACCAATGACTGCAAAAAAATAACCGCCGAGTCCAAGCTCGAATATCAATCGGGGAGAATAACTTGGTTTTTGCTTCTTGAGCAAGCTGCCAAGCCGACGGCGATCAAGTTCGACGCAAACAATTGTCGGAGAAAAAGAATCTATCGCTTTCTTTATCTGCGACACTGATTCTGGCGAAATATGTGATGTTCCGATGAAAAGAATATTGCAAGCGGCGCTCGTACTCTTATAGTCACGTTTATTATTCGGCACATTGCTCATTTTTTAGCTGTCACCTTTTATTTCCTTTATCTGATTCTCTTCATGAAGGAAATCAAATATTTTCACTTCCCGCGTTTTGAGATTGACATACGGGACTTTTGCAAGATCAGGAACCATGCCTTGCTTTTTCTGATAATCCGTGACATTGACAAAGCACGAACAATTAAGTATTGTCACGTTTTTGTAATTTCTCGCTGCGAGCGTATGGATGTGACCGCTCGCGAAAAAATCTGGAACTGTTTCTATGACAAGCTCATCGCGATCAGGATCAGGAAGATAGAGGTTAGATGTGTGCGACGGCGCAAGATGACGACGACGCAACAAGAATTCCATAACCGTGTCGATATGTTTTATTCCATCTACTTTTCTGATTTCCTCGACGGAGTTTATGTAATAAAAAAATGAATATCCGTGATAGAGCAAAATATTGAAGCCTGGAAATTCATTGTATTTGTGGATATTGATGAATGACGGCGAGCTTACGGTTATTACGTTTGGCAACTCGACAAAATCTTTTGCATATTCTTTCGACAAAGGTGGTTGCGGCTCGGACAACCGCATCGTGTCGTGGTTTCCTGGACAAACAATGA
>CAZGJY010000144.1:0-3181 GCA_964525725.1 uncultured Methanosarcinales archaeon
GATCCGCATGCAATTGTGAATAGATCATCATTCTATCAACTCGCAGGCTTCTTAGCGATTAATGATAAATCTGCTTTGCCTGCTGCGGAGAACTGGAAACTTCCTGTTTTGTTGCAGTAACTTCGTTCGGAGTATATTTCGAAATTATTTTAAAGTAGTGACATCTTCACCTTCTTTTATGTCAAAGCTTGCTTCATTCATCGAGAGCACTTACGCGCTCAGACTCCGGCAGCAGGCGTCTTTTAAGCGAGATCCAGATTCGCGATTCGCTCTTCTGCCGCTTCTTGAAACACTTGATTCTCTTCTTTGCGATCCTGAGAAGGTGCTTGTGCTTCGCGCAGCTCCACGAGAACATATGGATGTTACTGTTGGTGATTCACGATGGCACAATGTGCGCGAAGTTGCGCTCGGCACGCTTGACCGGAAAAATCTTGTAGATACAAGCTATTGTGCAGTGTTAGCTACTGGCGGTCTGATTCATTTCGTGAGCAAGCCGCAACAATATTGGCAATATCAGAATGCAGTTGATACTGGTTCTAATACTGCGGCATTGTTGGCTCGGCTTTCTGATCGTCAGACAAACCTAAAAGTTGTCGGCGATTCGATTGTCGCCGAGATTTATGGTGTGCGTGATCGGCACGCGGCGAAATAGGTGTGATGTTAAGTTAAAATGCATGCCGAAAATTGAGGGAACGTGCATCTTCGAAAACTTTTACATTGATGACTTCCTGCTGAATGTTTGTCTCGAGCACGCATTACGTTATCCCTGCCTAGTAATAACAAAACACAATGTTTTTAAATTGCACTAGTTTATTATTCCTGATGGATTATCAATCTGAAGCGGCGTTCATTTTAGACAAATCTCTATCCTATTTGGAGCGTAACGGTATTTCATTCAGGAAAACACCTACTTTTGCAGTGCGTGATGATCTACAACTTGGTCCGTATACTGCTCTTGCTCTTGCAAATATCTCTCCAATCGTGAGCGCTGAAAACGGTCGTAATTTGGCAAGACAAATTGTGCCAACTCTTTTTGCTCATAAGTGCAAATTGCATATTTCGGAAAATGCTCTTACTGAATATCTCGACTGGACAAATCGTGCAGTGGATTCATCTTATTTGGCAACTCAAATCGCTCAATTGCCCAAAGAGAACGTTGTTTTTTCGCGCAGAGGCATGCAACTAATTGAATCGCCTGTAGAAAGAGTCGCGATAGGTGTGCATGAGCTATGGCATTTATTTGAAGAACAAGATGGAGTATTTGCAAAAAATCCACTGCTCACTGAAGCAATTCCTTGTTATGTGCAATCGTTGATGGGCAATTCGTTGACATACTGCCCTCCTAGTGAGGTTCATTCTATGCAAGATTTCAGGTATCTATATGCAACTGATCAAGTTTCTCAAATGTGTGCTCAAGAAAAATTTCATTTGCATGACTTATTGAAACCTGCAGTGAGAAATCAATTAGAAGCAAAGCTACTGCCTTCAGTTGCATCTATTCTTGCAAAAACAAAACCGACTTCAAGTGAGATTCGCTTTTTCAAGCAATTTCTTAGTAGTTATCCAAGTTTTTTAAGAGCTATTTCTCAAGATTTTTCTCATGATACGTTGTTACATGGTTATCGGCTTCTAGGGTTGGACACTCTTGCAGATGACCTTCAATTCCAAGATACTTCATTGCTCATTGCAGATATGCGCACTAATTATGGAATCGGCGCTAAACCTCAGAATAATTAGGTCTAGTATTTCAGCAAGTTTATAGTTCTGTAATAACTTTTATAAATCGTTCCTCGTTTCTCGTGCATATATGGTCGCTTTTCGGCTTCGGCTGAAAGGTATCCAACCACGTCTTGCGCAAAGCGCTCAGACAACAAGGTAAACACTATGGCAAAACAAACAGTAGACACTATGGTCGCTGGCGGAAAAGCGTCAGCAGCACCACCACTTGGACCAGCATTAGGACCTCTCGGAGTCCCGATCAATCTTGTCATCGCAAAGATCAACGAAAAGACAAAAGCATTCGCTGGCATGCAAGTTCCAGTCAAAGTCATTGTTGATACTGATACAAAAGAATTCGAGATCACCGTTGGTACTCCACCAACTTCTGAACTTTTGAAGAAAGAAGCAGGCATCGAGAAAGGTGCTGCAAACCCACTACGTGAAAAAGTCGCAGATCTCAAGATCGAGCAAGTCATCAAAGTTTCGATGATGAAGCAAGATGCGTTGTCAGGAAAAGACGCAGTCGCTCGCGTCAAAGAAGTCGTCGGCACTTGTGATTCGATGGGTCTGCTTGTCGAAGGCAAGCGTGCGAAAGACACGATCAAAGATATCGCAGCTGGCGCATTCCGGGACAAAATTATGGCTGGAAAGACAGAGCTCACTGCTGAAGAACTCAAGCACCTCGAAGAAGAGAAGATTGCATTGCGAGCTGCGCGAGAAGCACAGCGTGTCGCCGACATAAAGAAAGCGAACGACATGAAAGTCGCATTGGTCGGCAAAGAGAACCGTGCGATCCGAAAAGCGATGCTCGAAGCGGGAATCCCACTCGACGTCGTCAACGAAGTCGCTCCAGATACGACTGCTGCACCTGCAGCAGCTGGTGCTGCTCCTGCGGCTGGCGGCAAGAAGTAAGCACTTCTTTATTTTATTTTTTTCATTTTTCAAATTATTCTTATTCTTTTATTTTGAACCGGAGCTACTCCAATTACCTAACTCTGGCTAGTGCACACAAAGTTTATATTTATCACTGGCGAATGATAACATTTATAATTACGAAGCTATTGATATACACTAAATTATGCCACAAATAAATGATTATGTAAGACTTGAGTCAGAATTACTTGCATTACAGAAAGGTATGCGCCGAGGAAATGCTGAATATGATAGTCTGCGTAAACTTCTAAAGAAGAATAAAGTCTCAGAAAGAATGAACCTTACAACGTACTGGCGTTGGAAGACTAATCCTGATGATGAGGCCGAATCATATTTCTATACAACTCCTCCTATTAGTCGAGCAAATGATTCAAATCGAGTCTTAGTCATTGGTACAAAGGCTGAAGTAGGTGGCTTGTCTAAAATAATTGATGGTTATCTAAAAGACCCAACTTCTCAATCTCAATCAAAAGTTATTGCAAAATTACCTAAGTTGATTGAAGGTATCGTTGAACCAAAATTTACTTAT
>CAZGJY010000145.1:0-3164 GCA_964525725.1 uncultured Methanosarcinales archaeon
GATCTACTTCGCGCTCGCCAGATGTTCCAAGCTCGATTCGTTTTGCTGCAAGCGAATCGATCTCGTCGATAAATATGATTGACGGGGCTTTCTCACGTGCGAGCTGGAATACTTCTTTGACAAGTTTTGCGCCTTCGCCGATGAATTTCTGCACGAGTTCTGAACCGACGATTTCGATGAATGTCGAATTTGTCGAGGCTGCGACTGCTTTCGCAAGGATTGTTTTCCCTGTTCCTGGCGGACCGTAGAGAAGAAGGCCTTTCGGCGGATCGATGCCGACTTTCTTGAAGAGTTCCGGCTTCTGCAACGGAAGCTCGATGACTTCTTTGACATCGCGGATCTGGTCTGCAAGACCACCAATCTGGTCCCAGCCCATCGTAGGCTTTTCGATAATGACAAATTTCTCGATGTCGAATTTCTTCATCGGCGGGACTTTTTTGAGAGCCATCAAATTTTTCTGTTCGCAAAGGACTGAGTCGCCGTATGCGAGAGTTTCGCAGCCTGCTGCGACATTGACGAAGAATTGGTTGCCATTCGGGACTTTGATTATTGCATGCCGATTGTTGTCTATGGCTTCGACAACCTCGCAGATCATGAGTGCTGGCTGCTGATATTTTATGAGTTCTTGCTGCAATTGTGCAACAGTCTCGCGCAAAATCTTGTTCTCTGCCTCCATTTGCGTCGAATCAGGTTCGGCAGTGTATGAAAAAGACGTTTTCGTTTCCTCTGGCTGACCCTTTGTGCTTGTTTTAGTTGTCATGACTTTTTATCTGTCGACTGACTTTTTAAACATTGTGTAGCCTCGCTCAAAACTATTGCTCAGAATTATGCGAAATTCTGAGAAAATCGCTCACAAATATCTAATGCGCCGTATAACTAGCAGCAATGTCAACAATATATATTGTGCATCGCAATCGATTTGACTCTTTGTTTTTCCGGCTTTATTTCCAAAAGACGATTGTCTGCCAAAGGTTGTGCAAGAACTGTTTGAAGAAAGATTGTGACAACACTTGGATTGTTATGAGCGATGACTCGTCATATTGCGCCGTCGAATCGATGACTGATAAGTTGTAAACATACGTGCCGAGTGCAGTCTGATTCGTGCGGATGAAGACACCAGCGGCTTTTTTGACTGATGGTTCCGTCGTGTCATTTGCCAGATAATCGATAAGAATTGAATGCGGGTCTGGACATAGAGTGCTCACACATTGCAATGAAATCGTCATGTTGAGTGTTCGGTTCAAATCGTTATAATACATGTAGTAGAACGTTTCTTGGTCATTCGTATCATACAAAAGTAAGCTGTCATTCGAGACTGCGAATCGCGTGATATTTCGTGAATAAAAGGAAAGCAGATCAGGCGGAAGATTGAATTCAGCGTGAACTGCTGAAGAGAAAAACAAGAAATTGGCTGAAATACAAACAACAAAAAGAATAACTGATAAAATTGCTTTTTGCTTTTGTTGCATAGCTCCTCTTTACTATTTTCTCTTATTTTTTATCTTTCAACGTCAGGGGGAAATCCGACTTCTACTTCGTGATTGGGTATGATTGCACGAGCGCGAGCAATTTCTTTGCTTTCTCGTTCGTTTGGAAATGTGATTGTACCGGAGCGAGCGCTTTGTTGATGTATGCGGCGGCGCACGCTTTGACGTCCATCGGATGCACTTTTTTCTCTGCGAATGCCGCAGCAAGCTCATCATATGAATTAAATGCCAGGTTGCCGCCGAACTTCTCTGGTCGCTCGATGATGACGGAATTATTAAGCTCGAAAATGATGTACTTGAAATATTCGAGAACAGGATTCTCCGCGACAATCCCTTCCGGACAATACGCCTTCTTGAGTTTGTCAGAAACTGCAGACGGAGAATCTGTCATGAAAATCGCCGATGCCGGATTCGACTTCGACATTTTCATTGCAATCGTTCTATCGACCGCTGATGCGTCTGCTTTTGGCGGTTGCACGAGTCCCATCATCATATGATGGTGCACAGCGACTGGTTTTTTGTAGCCGAGCGACGGCGCGACTTCGCGCGCGAGCATATTGACTTTGCGCTGATCCATGCCGAGCTGGCAGACGTCGATGCCGAGATAAAAAATATCGGCGCACTGCATGCAAGGATAGAGTATCTGCGCCGCTGAAAGTTCGTCAGATTCTGAGCGACCCATAATTTGCGATGTGCGAATGATTCGCTTGACTGTGTTCGCTCGCGCGACTTGCATGACGATTTTCCAATAATTATCGTCTTTGGCTGCGTCGCTCGCCCAGAGAAATTCGACGTTGTTAGAATCGAGACCAGCAGCTTTCCATACTTCGATGAAATACTCGCCTACTATTTTTATTTTGTCAAGGTCGCCACCCATCTTATTGTTCGCCCACGCGTGCCAATCGGCGACCCACATCTTGAAATGTGCGCCGGCTCTGATCATCTTGTTGATGTTGATAACTCGGAGGAGACCTTGTGCGATATGAATCGTGCCCGACGGTTCGAAGCCGTCGTATGCGACAAAGCGTTCGCCAGATTTTACTTTTTCTTGAAGAAGTAAAATAAAGTCTTCTTCTGTGACGATTTCTTCGCCGACTTGCTTGACGAGCGCAAGTCGTTCTTGAACAGAAAGTGAAATTGATTTTGAAGTCATAGCATATTTGTATCGACGAGTGCAATATAAATCTTGCGAAGTAAAAAGAAAGCAAGAAGGAAATAACAAAAAGCTGGCGGCAAAAATGTTTGGTTGTAAGAAGTTATCACTTATAATGTTCTAATGCTTCAGAGGCAATTTTCAAAACTTCAGTTAATGTTTCTTCATGCACGCGAGTCGTATTGTATTGCAATATTTTTCGTGGTTCATCGCTAACAATCACTGAGGTAGAAGAACTTTGACCTCCTAAAGACGTAACAACCGGTTTCTCGTGCGCAGTTTTCCGCGCAAAAGCATTTTCTTCAGCATCAAGCGCCGCTTGACCTTTTTGCAAAATCGCTTTGATAGAAAGAAAAGTTGCGTCCGTTATTTTTGTACCACTGCCGATGTAAACCATGTTGCGTCGTGATGATAGAAAATAAAAATGAAGAAATTTATTCTTCAGCTGCTGCTGGAACATCATCATCAGTTGCTGACGGGATTGCCGTCTTGTTGATGATCATGATGTCGCCGACTGCTTTGAC
>CAZGJY010000146.1:0-3131 GCA_964525725.1 uncultured Methanosarcinales archaeon
CCACTATCGGCATCAATGTTCCGTCGTTAAGCTTCCACTTCGTCGTTTTGTTCAATGGTTTTGCTGTGACCGCCGAGGCTGTCCCATCATGCGTCGTAACAGAAGTCGTCAGAGAAGAATTCGCTGACGCATCAGCTTTTTGCTTTGAAAGTTTTGAGAGAAACCCAAATCCGAACGTCATACCTATTGCCACCCGATTATTGTGCGAACAACTTTCGCATAGATGAAACTGATAAGAAGGATGACCAAGAACAATATCCAGCCGATACGCAACGTGATGAAACAGAAAAAGTTGACGAGCAATATAACAATGAACAGCATATCGACAACGAATCGCAGAGGATTCTTGCGGAATGCAAGCGATATGCGAGTGCTCAGTTCAGACATTACGATAGTACGTATGCGATGCTATTTAAATTCATTCTGCTCGCCGCACGTTATTGAATAACAATGAACCAAAACTCAGTGCCAGGCAAATATGAATATCTGCCGCATCCAGCAGACCTCAAAATTCGAGGAACGGGTGACACGCTCGAAGAAGCATTCGCGAATATCATTCTCGCGTTGACTGCCACTCGCGATGATGCAGCATTGATTGCCGAGAAAAAACAAAAAAATGCAGATGCCATGCAAACTATTCCGATTTCGATTAAATCACGTCGGCTGACAAGCTTATTATTCGATCTCTGCCAGAAATACCTCGAGAATCTCGAAGTGAAACGTCAGCTCCCAATTGCACTCACTAACGCAAAGATAACAAATACAAAGACAGGATTCGTTCTAAGTGCAGAGTTTGAATGCATCCAGCTCAGCGACGAGCAAGTAGACAATCTCATCAAAGCGCCGACATATCACGAGATGAATATCGAGTCGGTCGGCATAAAGACACAAGCGACAATTGTTCTAGATATTTAGACGGATAATCAATAATTCTCAATCAAAGTATAGCAGTTCACTATAACGTTTCACTTTAACGTAATTCATTCAAATCCACGCTGCCGTTTCGCTTCATACAAAATGAGAGATGCAGCGACTGCTGCATTGAGCGAGCTTGCGCTGCCAGCCATTGGTATCTTTACGAGTTGCGTGCAAAGTGATTTGTACGCAGAACTCAGTCCACTCGTCTCATTACCGACGAGAATCACCGTCGGTTTACGAAAGTCAGCATCAGTTATGACGAGCGGCGCTCGCTCATCAGTGCCGATTATTTGAAAATTCAAGTTGGCCGCTTGGAGAGTACCAGTGAACAATGCCATAAATTCAGTATGCGAGGGCAACCGCACAATGGGAATCGAGAAGAATGAGCCAGTCGTTGCACGGATTGTCTGCGGATCATAGAGATCGCACGCATGACCTGTGATGATGATTGCATCGACGCCAAACGCATCGCACGTACGGATGAATGTGCCAAGATTTCCCGGATTCGTCGGCCGATCGAAGACTGCGATCAATCCAGCACCAGAATCTCCAACAGTTGTTGCTGTGGTCATTGGAATGACGCTTGGAATAATACTGACATCATCGGCACGGATCTTGCCGATCGCAAGCAACTCAGACGTTTCTTCTTTGTCGCTGAGCTGCTCCAAAAGATTCGGTGACAAATCATAGATTGTCGCTGTCGTCTGCGCAAGGATTCCTTTTGCCCAATCGGACAACGGTCGCTGGCTGCTCGAGCTATAGACGAATGCCTCGATCGGCCATTTCACGTCGATTGCGGCGTTTATCAGCCGAACGCCTTCAAAAAGAAACGACTTATGACGATTTCTCTTCTCACGAGTCTGCTTGAGAGACAGCATCATCTGGAAAATGTCGTTCGCCGAGTTAATCTTGATTGTTTGGTTCATTGCGTCTTTCGCCCTGATTGTCGCATCAAAGTATTTGCAAGGAGAAGAATCCCTCAGATTGTTAAAAAGGTTTAGATAGCTAACTATTTTTTGCATGAGTTACAGAAAAATGGGAACAAGCTCGGTACAGAAGCAAGATTTATAAAGAAACAACCGGAAAATGTAAGTCGGGCATGGATAATAAAAGGGGTTTTCGAATTAGACGCATCCAGAAATTCTCGTCAAAGGGACAGATCACTGTTTTTCTCATCATCGCAGTCGTCTTAGTCTTTCTCATCGGCGGCTATTTCCTTTTCCAGAATTATATCAATCGGAGCAAATTCGCCACAGATATCGCGGATCCATCTCTCACGCCCGTGCAGAAATATGTCCTCGGATGTATCGACCAATCATTACGATCAGGCGTGCAGCTTGCTGCAGACCAAGGCGGTTACATAACAGTGCCGCAAGAGATTGCAAGCAACCATCAACTTTACGTCAGCCAGAATCCGGACGCACCGCTCAAAACGCCGGTATGGATTGCACCAGGCGGCCAATCGTTCGTTCCTTCGCAGCAAACTGTTGAATCACAGCTCGCAGCACATATCGATGATACAATCGGCGCTTGTTTGCAAAATCTCTCCGCAATCGCAGAGATCGGCGACGTGAATGTCTTCTCAGCGCCGATCGCACAAGTCTCGCTCGACGAAAAAGATATCGCAGTCACGCTCAATTACTCAGTTTCATACACGCAGAAAGACAAAACGCTCACAGAATCACAATTCTCCTATGTTCTCGCAGTTCCACTGCGACAGATGATCGAGCAAGCACAGATCGTCGCACAAAAATTATACGACCAGGAATTCCTCCCTCTCGCAACAATCGATCTGATGTCAGCCGCAGATCCGCAGATTCCGATGTCGAACATGGAACTCAAATGCTCGACGCCGACGTGGAAAGTGGATGCCGTCCGCTCGAACATCACGCAGCTTCTCTCGCAGATGATTCCAAGAGTGCGAATCTTGGGAGGCGAAGGGATTCCATTCGATTCGCCAGATGCAGCATATCAATCGCTGCAGAAAATTACACCGGATGACTTCTCGCAGCCAGCGCTCGACGCATCGCCGATAAAACAGATGGTTCCAGCAGGATACGCAAACGCACCCGCCGATTCGTACGAATATAATCATCTTCTCTTTGACGCTGGAAACAGCGACACGCTCAAACAAGATGGATTCTCCGTTAGCCTTGACTATGCGCCGACGTATGGGCTGGATATGCAAGTCCGCCCATCGGAGAATGGTATCA
>CAZGJY010000147.1:0-3106 GCA_964525725.1 uncultured Methanosarcinales archaeon
TACAAATCTTCAGGTTTGTCCCAAGCATCTTCTAGCATGGACCAATTTCCTGTGTATTCGACTCCCTCAAGTGTTACAACTGCTGAACCACCATATCGACCATATTTTTTTCTGTCAACAGCACTGAGAGTCAATAATTGCGCATCATAAGTTCCAACAGAATGATCTGAAAGTACTTTAGCAGGTGCATCACGCAGATTTGGCAAGTCAAATCTATGCCTCTTTCGCAGATAGAGACCTCCGACAATCAAGGACGAATAAAATGCAGCATTTACAATAACTGCCGGATGATTCTGTGCGAAATTGACCAATTCCCCTATTGAAGCCATTGAAAAAAGGAATCAAACTCAATATATAAAATTTAGCGCACGGCTCACAGAATTTAGAAAAACACACAATAAATATCCCGATACCTTTATAAACAAAACGGCGCTCTTTTTAGTAGAAGTTTTGGCAAGAAATAGGATGCAAAATTTCTGATTGGATCGGAAAACAAAAAGAGATAATTTCCGACGAGAAAGTGGGCAAAAATACGAACTAAAAAAACAACACAATCTAGCGTGGAATCCGTGGCAGAAGAAAACCAAAAAAACGTAAAAGAAAATAAGGCAAGCGCGACGCCTGCGCGCAGCAGCAAAAAAGGGTCTGCAAACCAGCCGGCAGCTGCAAGCACACCCGCTCCGATCGCTTCAACAGTCATCGATGCGATGATTGCAACTGAAATCAAATCATCATTCCTCTCCTATGCAATGAGCGTCATTGTCAGCCGTGCGCTGCCAGACGTTCGTGACGGTCTCAAACCAGTCCACCGAAGAATTCTCTATGCGATGCATGATCTTGGCATGGGTTCGACAAAACCGCCAAAGAAATCTGCAAGAATCGTCGGTGAAGTTATCGGTAAATATCACCCGCACGGCGACACAGCAGTCTATGACTCAATGGTGCGCATGGCGCAAGATTTCTCGCTGCGATATATGCTCGTCCAAGGACAGGGAAACTTCGGTTCAGTCGACGGCGATAGTCCTGCGGCAATGCGTTATACCGAAGCGCGCCTCTCTAAAGCTGCAGAAGAGATGCTGCTCGACTTGGATAAAGAGACAGTCAAATTCGCCCCGAACTATGACGAGCAACTGGAAGAGCCAACAGTATTACCGGCAAAACTTCCGAATCTTCTCATCAACGGCAGCGTCGGAATCGCAGTCGGTATGGCGACGAATGTCCCGCCGCACAATCTTACTGAAGTCGGCAGCGCAGTCATCGCACTCATCGAAAAACCTGAACTAGAATCCGTCGATTTGATGGAATATGTCAAAGGTCCAGACTTTCCGACAAAAGGGATTATTTACGGCAAGCTTGGGCTCTATAGCGCGTATAAAACGGGTCATGGAAGGATCATCGTGCGCGCACGATTGCACGAAGAAGAAGTCGGCAGCCGTCACGCAATAATCATTGACGAGATTCCGTACCAAGTCAATAAATCGAATCTCATCGAAGAGATCGCGCAGCTTGTCCGCGACAAGGTGATAGAAGGAATACACGACATCAGAGATGAATCAGACCGCGATGGTATGCGCGTCGTCATCGAGCTCAAGAAAGACGCAGTCGTCGAAATAATCATAAACCAGCTCTTCAAGCACAGCAGATTGCAAGTCACAGTGTCGATAATGAATCTGTGCCTCGTCAACAATATTCCTCGAATTCTCACGCTCAAAGAAATAATCCAATACTTCATCGACCACCGATTCATCGTCGTGACGAAGCGCACGCAGTTCGAGCTCAAGAAAGCAGAAGAGCGCGCGCACATTTTGCTCGGCCTCAAAACAGCGATCGACAATCTCGACAAAGCGATCGAGCTCATCAAGAAGAGTCCCGGCGCAGCCGAAGCAAAGATCGCCTTGATCGCAGCATTCCCGCTCGACGAAATACAAGCGCAAGCGATCCTCGACATGCGATTGCAGCGATTGACGGGACTCGAGCGGAATAAAATTGTTGATGAGCACAAAGGTCTTTTGGCGACAATCTCAGAATTGCAATCAATCCTTGCGTCGAAAGAAAAAATATTCGGCATCATAAAAACAGAGACGAAAGACATCGTCGATCGATTCGGCGACGCACGAAAAACAGAGATCGTCGACGCAGACATGGATATTGAAATTGAAGATCTTATCGAGGACCGCGACGACGTCGTTACAATTACGCACGAAGGTTACATTAAACGAGTAAGTCTTGATACATATCGATCGCAAAAGCGCGGTGGACGCGGAATTGTCGGAACGACAACTAAAGACACAGATTTCGTTGAGAAAGTTTTCGTTGCACATACTAAATCTTCCATTTTGTTTTTCACAAACAAAGGGCAAGTCCATTGGCTCAAAGTTTACCAAGTTCCAGAAGGTGCACGACAAGCGAAAGGTAAAGCAGTCGTTAACTTATTGTCTCTTGCTGACGGCGAACGCGTAACAACAGCGATTCCTGTTAAGACATTTGACCCTGACAAATATTTGATTCTCTGTACAAAACAAGGAACTGTTAAAAAATCATCATTACAAGAATTTGCAAATCCAAGAAACGGCGGAATTCGCGCAATCAAACTTGTTGACAATGACGAATTAATAAAAGCAGAATTAACTGACGGAAAATCACAAGTAATTCTTGCGACGAAACTCGGCATCGCAATTAGATTCGACGAAGCTGACGCACGTGAAGTCGGCAGAGTTAGTCAGGGTGTCCGCGGAATCAAACTAGACGCAGGCGACGAAGTCATTGGAATGGTAATCGCCGACGATTCAAAGACACTTCTTACAATTACTGGCAACGGTTATGGAAAACGAACAGCCGTCAGCGAATATCGCTTGATTGGTCGCGGTGGAAAAGGAGTCATCAATATTCAAACAACAGATCGTAACGGTGGCGTTGTCGCAATCCTTCCTGTCGACGACGAAACTGGCGTTTTGTTTATGTCAAAGAATGGAATCACACTTCGAACTCGCGCTGATGGAATTTCTGTCATCGGACGAAATACGCAAGGCGTGCGTTTGATGCGACTCGAAGAAACTGATTTAGTTGTCTCTGCGACAATTGTTCCTGTTGAAGACGAAGTCGAAGC
>CAZGJY010000148.1:0-3077 GCA_964525725.1 uncultured Methanosarcinales archaeon
TTCCCGGACTTGGTGTTTTTTAATGCAGGAGGAACAATGGACTACACAATTGATAATTTGATAGATGGGCTTACATATGCGCAACTGCTCAAGATGCAATTTGATCTTCAGCATGGAGGTTTGTACGTCAAACGACTTGTCGAGAGCAGAATAAAAATGCTTGAGAACCAGAACAGAAAAGTCTGCGTCAGTTGCGGTGCAGAAGTATTCACTGATTCCTCGTCAGCATATACAGTCTTGTTCGGCCCGAGCGACTTTCGCAAGAAAGCGACTTGCTGCGGTATGGACTGTATGGAGCAATTCATGGACAAGCTCAAACAATTCGAGGGCATCAAAACGACACTGAATAATACCCAAGAAACAGCAACGAACACTGTTTCAAATAAAGAACATTAAGTTCAAAGGCCACGATAATTTAGAGCAGAGAACCAAAAACTCAACCCAAACAGTAATTTTAGACAAATAATGCAACCATAACAATCAATATCAAAGAACATGGTATACAAACCACTCCTGCGGATTTTTGAAGATAGGCGCGCGAAATTAGTCGAGACGCTCCAAGGATTCGATAGGCGCAGCCAGCTCGAGCGACAGCATCAAATATTTGGCGCGATACAGGAACTGGACGTCGTGATCAAAACATTGCATGCACAATCAAGCCGTATGCAACAAGAAGCAGAACAGTTGTCGGCTGAGAGACTTGTCAACGAAACCTTGGCTGCAGATAAGCGACGTCTCGATAATGCGTATAAAGATATCCTCACGAAGCAATATCAGATAGATATGAATTCTCCGTTCAAACCGCAATGATCTGAAGTCGCAAATATTCTGAAAAAGTATTGACTTATTTTCAAATTTGAAACTAAGACACACAGTGACCGTAATACACGTTCGCAATACCTCAAAAAAGTTAGTGCAATACGCACTTTCCATGTGCGCAAAGAGATGACTACATTTAAAAGTGATTTCGTTCTCTTTCATCTAAATGGAAGATGAAACCACTCAATTAAACACCAGTGACATTGATGAGTCAGACCTATTGGACATAGTTCCGGAATATGAGCATGCAATAGAATCATTCCCCGACAAAGATAAATATATATTCAAAATTAAATTTGAGGAGAGATACAAAAAGCTTCTCGGCGAAAATGATTACAAAAAGTTCATAGACTATTCACTCTCATTCAAACGCCGCGGTATCAGAGTAAATACACTCAAAACGACGACCGACGAAATCAAGAAGCGAATCGGTGGCGAATGGAATTTAATCCCAGTCCCATGGTATAGTAATGCATTCTGGATAGAGCATAAAGCCGAGAAAGGTTCTGACGAATTCCGACGAGATGTCGGCAACCTTATTGAACATTCACTTGGATATATCTACATACAAGATCCAGCGAGTGCGATCCCACCACTCGTCATCGATCCAAAGCCAGGTGATAGAATACTTGACATGTGCGCTGCCCCTGGCTCAAAGACAACGCAGCTCTCCCAATTGATGCAGAACAAAGGAATCATAGTCGCAAATGAATTGATCGGCATGCGCATCGCTGCGCTCGGCGTCAATGTGCAACGCATGGGTTGCTCGAATGTTATAATCACACAATCAGACGCGTCATATATGAAACAGGGAGTGAAGTACAATAAAATCCTTGTCGATGCCCCTTGCTCGGGCGTTGGCACAATCCGAAAATCTCCAAAAACGATTATGATGTGGAATCCATCTGGAGTCGAGAAACTGGTGAGAATTCAGCAGCGACTCCTTATGTCAGCATTTGACTTACTTGAAGTCGGCGGCACACTTGTCTATTCCACTTGCACAACGGAACCTGAAGAGAACGAAGGAATCATTTCATGGTTCGTCAACAAATATCCGTCGATGAAAGTGCAGCCGATCAATTTGAACATCAAACAATCAAATCCCGTACTCTCTTTTGATGATGTGACATTCAATGAGCAAGTAAAGGATTGCTTGCGTATCTGGCCATTCGACAATGATACAGAAGGTTTCTTTGTCTGCAAATTAATCAAAACTGCTAATTAGTCGCCAATGCATGTATCTGCGCATAATTCTCGAGAAATTGCCCTGCAATCTGCGGGTTGTGGATGATGAGGATGTTTTCATCATTGCCTTCATCACCGTTTTTTGTCGGATTGTATGAACCAGTGACGACTGTTTCGTTATCAATGATAAACACTTTATCGTGGAGCTGCCCGCCCGTCGGATTCTTTGCAGCAATTGCCGAAACATCATGACTCGTGAGGTCGTTGAAAACAGAATAGTCATTCACTTGTCGTTTTTCATAAAGTCCTTGGGTTAAGACTCCTGCTTTGTTTGCGGCAATAATCGCATTTGCAATCGGAAATGATGTGAATGAGAATGTCATGAAGCGAATAGAAGTATTCGCTCTCTTGAGCGCTGCAATGACATGCGCTTCACAATTATCATCAGGGCAGAAATATTGCTCGATGCGTGTTCCGTTGATAACGAATTGAGATTGAGCATTTGGCGCTCCTTGCCGAAACTTTCCTGCCCATAACTCTGAGAATTCTGTTTCGTAATTCTGTGCAATGCCATTTGTGTCTGCCGCATTGATGAATATAATATTGTTGAAGTTCTTAGTCATATCTGAAACCGTTGGGTTCATGCTGCCGCTTGTGACCATGTGACCGTCTACGATGCAAAATTTATTGTGCATCAGACCGCTCGCCGTATCAAAGCGGACATATAATCTGTCCACAGCGGCAGTCTTTGCAATCTGTGCGTCTTTCATGTAATCGCCGTCCATAACGACGCGGACTGTGACGTTTCTTGCAACTGCAGCATCGAGCGCTTGCCAAACGTGCGGTTCGTCAATTTCGTAGAGTGCGCAGTCTAGCGTTTTGTTCGCAATCTCAAGCTGTGAAATAAATAACTGCTCGCAATTCTCTTGCGGACAAAAGTGCACATTGATTGTTCCTGATTCGTCCATAGGTTCTGATTCTCCTAACAGAGAACAACCTTGGAGAAAAATTGTCGTGAATACTATACACAAGATGATAACCAAGAAACCATACTCCGATAATAGTGATTGTCG
>CAZGJY010000149.1:0-3074 GCA_964525725.1 uncultured Methanosarcinales archaeon
AGAAGCTGCACGGCGGCGTGCTCTCTCGCGATGAGATCCGCGATATTGTTCGCAGTCTTGTCAAGAATGAATTGACTGATATCGAATTGACATATTTCGTCGCAGCTTCATATTTGCGCGAACTGTGCGACCAAGAAGTCGTCGATCTGACGCTTGCGATGCTTGAGACTGGGAAGAAATTCACTTACCATGCGAAGAAGCCGATCGTCGACAAACATTGCATCGGCGGCGTTGCTGCGAATCGTACGACGGCGCTCGTCATTCCGATCGTTGCAGCCGCCGGATACACGATGCCAAAGACAAGTTCACGCTCGATCACAAGTCCAGCCGGTACCGCGGACACTATGGAAGTATTGATGAATGTCAGTCTGCCGTTGCCGAAAATGAAACGAGTGATGGAAAGCGTCCATGCGTGCATGGTGTGGGGTGGTGCACTCGATCTTGCTCCTGCCGACGACAAAATTATTCACATCGAACATCCGATGTCGCTAGATCCTGTCGGGCAACTCATCGCAAGCATCCTCGCGAAAAAGAAGTCGGTCAATGCGTCACACGTTCTTATCGATATTCCCGTCGGAAAAGGCGCAAAAATCGAGCATATCGCGAAAGCAAAAATTCTCAAGACAAAATTCGAGCGCATCGGCAGGAAGCTTGGCATGATTGTTCGAGTCGTCATCAGCGACGGATCGCAGCCGATCGGGAACGGTATCGGACCGGGGCTTGAAGCGCGAGACATTCTCTGGACGATACAGAACGATCCTCGTGGTTCGAAACAGCTCGCGCAGAAAGCGATCGAGATGTCTGGGCTCATCTTCAATCTCGTCGGCAAATGCTCTGTTGCACGCGGCGAGAAATTGGCATGCGAATTACTTTCGAGCGGCGCAGCATACAAAAAGTTTATGCAGATCATCCGTGCGCAAGGCGCAGTCGAGCGGCATTTGAATGCCGACAAAATAGCTGAAGGGCGGTATCAGTTTGTCGTTCGCTCGCCGAAGAATGGTCGGATATCACACATGGACAATAAGATTTTGTCTCGCATCGCAAAGCTCGCTGGTGCGCCGATGGATTGGCAGGCTGGCATTTATTTGCACGTGCATAAGAATTTTACTGTCAAGAAACGAGAACCGCTTTTCACGATCCATGCGCAACATCTCGACAAGCTTGCAGTCGCAAAATCGTATGCACGAAAAGATCTTGGAATTATTATTGATTAAAAAGAGAAATTAATTCACGAGGTCAGTAAACTTGTGCTTCATCCAAGACCATGTGCTGAATTTGAGCGGGATTTTCGTGAGCGTCTTCTGCCATTGAGCTTCGTTGAATATTGTTCCGAGCGAGATGTTCTGCTGCGGTGGGATGCAATCTTTATCGAGTTGTTCGACAGTGAGATTCTGCTCGACAACATCAAGGTTGCACAATGGCATGCCGTTCGCATAAATGAGCCAGACTGTGTCGCTGTTCGCGAAGATATTAAGATTCGCTAGTTTTTTGAGCTCAGCGTATGTTGTCGTGTTATATTCCTGCGCGAGCACATCGCCCGAGAAAAAAGTTATTTCTTTCATCAGCGAGATTGACGCTGGGCTGTCGTATGTCAGATTTCTGCCATCTTGATCTATGACGAATGAATTGCTTGCGTCGCTTGAACTGCTGCTGTTTGCATCGGGAATGATCATGAATGATTGATGGTCGCTCGGCAAAAAGAAAGCTTCGACTTGCAGATATGATCCGACGAGTGCGAGGAGAAGGATGATGAGGACAATCAATGAGATGATTCGCAGCGCATAACTGACAAGGCGAAATGCGAGCCCGACAAAGAGAGCGATGACAATGATGCAGATGATGAGTGTGATGATATCCATAGTATATCCATACTTCTAGCTTTCGTTTCATCGAGGGTTGGCTTAATGCAATAAAAATGTATGCCTTGAAGTGTTGAGAAATAATGCCTACTCTCTCCATTGTGGATAATGGTTTCCTAGATAATTTGCAGATGCATATTGTTGGCAAATATTACTTGTTCTTCAACGCATCAGCTATTTTTTGAATATTTTCAGGCGTTAATGTCTCGATTATTGCTTCAATATCTTCTGGTGTTGTGACAACTGACGATCCGGCACCAAATTGTGTAAGCGCCTCCAACGTCTGTAATGGCTCATTTCCTAAAATTTTTTCGTACGAAATGTTGCCTCTTACTATAACTTCAGGCAAAGAAGCTGTATATATTTCCAGTTTTTTATTTGGGATCCACCATGGGCGTTGAATGACATGTGTGCCAGTTCTTGTTTCTCTGTCTGAAAAAAGGCGCGTAGTATATGTGTTCCCTTGAGCAGGATGATATGGGTTGTTTATGTGTGTTCCAAAAGTGAGCATGAATGGCTGAGTGCTTTTCGACCAGAGTGCATTTCTTGCAGTTTTTTGAACTTCTATTTGTCGCTCAGAAAATGCTTTTACTAATTCATCAGCTAATGCCACTTCGAGACTCTGTAGGTCAAGCGTCAAAGGCTTGTATCTATATTCATCTGAACCATAATAGTTTGCAACAGAAACAGATATCTCTTCCTCTGTCTTAGAATATGGCTTTAGAGTTACAGGCGTCAGAGTTCTTGAAAAATTGATTTTCATATGGACTTCCAAGAGCAAGAGGTATATAAAACTTTGCATTTGACGTTACTGAGTAGTGATTACATTCAGTTAACTTTTTAAAGAAAGAAGTAGCTTCGAATAAAACTATGAATTATGAAACTTCAACAACCGAAAATAATCCTAAAAAAAGAAAATATGCTCGCATTACGTGTGCATTTCTCGGAGCTTCGCTTCTTTTCGCAGGGTATGCTGGGTTGAATGCTTGGAATCTGCACAAGTTTGACAAATATGTAACAAAGCAAATTGAAATCGCAGCAAATGTTCCATCTGTTTCTAGTGCTGTAAAATCGGATCTTTCAATGGAATCGGCCTTAACTCAAGCTCGATCACAAGTTTTTATTTCAAGCATGAATAATCCTGCCCTCATTTGGAAAACTCCACTTACTCAAGTTGATACATTAGAAGATTTGCTCGGAAAAGCGACGGAGCGA
>CAZGJY010000150.1:0-3064 GCA_964525725.1 uncultured Methanosarcinales archaeon
GGTGGCAGGCGTTCGTGTCGTATTTTGAATAAAGCTTGAATTATATTCTTCCAGTCTTGAGTTCTTGCAAAGAGAGAAAAAATTTATATTCCTCAGCACATTACCATCCCGATGATTCGAGGTTCGGACGTTTCAATCGTTGATTATCTTCATTCTCGATATTCGCATCTTTCGTCTTTGCGCCACATGTTATGTTCTGTTTCTGTTCACATTGCTCGTTGAATTCACTGCTCCAAAAATCCTCTCATGCATTTCGCGTGAGGGAGTATATCATGGAGCCATTAGAGCGAGCTGTTGTCAGTCAATTAGATTTTGAGAAACGAGGCGGATTGCTGCCGGTCGTCGTGCAACATGTGAACACGCGGGAGGTGATCATGGTCGCATATGCGAATAGACAAGCCGTCGAGGAAACAATAAAATATCGCATGGCAGTCTTTTGGAGTACCTCGCGAAAAGAGATTTGGTACAAAGGACGAGAGAGCGGCGACACTATCTCGGTGAAACAGATACTCGTTGATTGCGATGGAGACGCACTGGTATACATTGCTCGTCCTGCTGCCGGCGTCTGCCACACTACGGATGAAGACGGAGCGACTCGCAAGAGTTGTTTCTATCGAGAGATTCCTTTGCGCTAGAAATTTATTTTTTAATTTTCTTTTAATCTTTTGGAATCAGAAAAAAACTATGATGACGAATAAAATGTAAGCATTAAAAAATAAAATTATCTCAATCGGATAGCGTCGAGGTTTCTCGGCGCGACTGTCTCTATGCCGAACGCACGATGGATCGATGCGGCAAGATCGAGGCAACGGCTCGCTTCGCCGTGATTCGTGAGGATCTTTCTCGGCGTCGGCTGGCAACGTTTGACGTAGTTCATCAATTCGTTGCGATCAGAGTGACCGGTGAATGCGTCGATTGTAAAGATTTCTGCTTTGACGTCAATCTGCTCAGGCTTTCGTCCGTTGACGGAGACCATGAGCATTTTCTCGCCGCGCTGGACTCGTCGTCCGAGTGAGCCTTCGCCTTGGTATGAGACAAAGATGACGGAATTCTTTGCGTCTTCGCCAAGATTTCTGAAATATTCAACGGACGCGCCGCCGACAAGCATGCCTGATGTCGCCAAGATGACACATGGTCCTTGATTCTCGACGATGTCTGTCCGCTCTTTTGACGAACCGACCTTGACGAACATGTCATTGAGGAACGGGTTATTATCTTTCTGGAAAATCTGCTTGCGCACTTCTGCGTTGAGATATTCAGGATATGCAGTATGGATCGCAGTCATGTCCCAGACCATACCGTCGATGTAAACGGGAATCTTGTCGAGCTTCCCTTCTCGCACAAGCATGTCGAGGATGAGCATAATCTCTTGCGATCGTCCGACACCAAGAACTGGGATGAGCACTTTGCCCTTCTTCTCCATGATGGTGTGCGTGATCATCTTCGCGAACTCTTCTTCGGCTTCTTCACGCGACGGAAGCATGTTGAGCTTTCCGCCGTACGTCGATTCCATCATGAGCGTTTCAACTCGGGTGAATTTGTTGACTGCTGGATCGAGAAGTCGTGTTTTTCCGTATTTTATGTCTGCAGAATAAACAAGATTGTGCAAACCGTTGCCGATGTGGATATGGACGACGGATGAGCCGATGATGTGACCGGCGTTATGGAATGTGATTCTTACGTCTGGCGTAATGTCGTGGACTTCGTCGTAATCGATGCAAATAGTGTGCTTGATCATTTCACGGATGTCATCCATACCGTAGAGAGGTTTGTCGTGCTCGGCGTTCTGGATTTTTACGAAGTCGATGAGCGAGAGTGCCATGATATCTCTTGTCGGTTCGTTGCAATAGACAGGTCCGCGAAAACCGAATCGGAAGAGATATGGCAAGAAGCCGACGTGGTCAAGGTGCGCGTGGCTGATGATGACGGCGTCAAGATCTTCAATCTTGAATTCCGGCGCATCGAGAATGGGGTATGAATCTTCTGTTCCTGATGGGTCGATGCCACAGTCGAGGAGGATTCGTGATTCGTCAGTCTGCAGCAGGATGCATGAGCGTCCGACTTGTCGGCCAGAACCAAGGTAACTGAGGCGGATCCAACCGCCTTCTTTCTTCTTTCGAAGCCAACCGTTGTAGACACGCTCGCCCGTACGGTTGAGGAAATCTCGTCGTTCGTCAGAATTCGCATAGAGGACTGCACGGATATCTTCGATTATTTTCGAGCGGATGACTGGTGTTCTTCGGACTGATGGAACCCAGGATGTTTTTACTCTGATGTCCTGGAGGAATGCACCACGATTCGTGATGAGTTGTCCCGGCTTTTCTGATTCGATGATGACGCAGGATCGTCGTGGGTCGAATATGATATTGCCAAGCTCAGCGTCTTCTGGCGCGAGTTCGCGGATGAGTTTCTCCGCTTTCTCTTCTTTCATGCAGACGGATGGATCGGGTCGCAGCTCGATGCGTTTCTTTATTTTGTCGACGATCGCTTTGATGTCCTGCTGATTATTGATGAAGAAATCTTTGTCTTTGGTGTAGAGGACGATATTCGCGCCCTCAAAACCAGCGAAGCTGATGATGTCTTTTGGTAATTCTTTGAGAATTTCTTTGATGATGTTATCGCTCATTGTTGTGGTAACCTAATTGTATGTGATTTTATCTATTTTTTTGTAAATTAACCTGATTTTAATTCAAGTTGTATTTCAAGTTGTATTCTTTGTTCAGATAGTATTCTGTTACTCGTACTAGTCTGTTAGTCCTTGTCTTTGTCAGAAAGACTTGTTGTTCGTAAAATTGTTGCAAAGTAATACATTCGTAACATTGCAACATTCGTAAAATAAAAAAGTGAAAGAGTGAAAAAGATTAGACGAATGCCGACGAGACTTTGAGCGTCTCGACTTTCTCGACGCCATTCTTCGTCAATTTGTAGATGTCTGCGCCGTTTCCGGATGCAGTATCTTTTGCGATCGCCGATGCGATAGATTTCTTCGCTAGTGCAATGCCGTCTTCAATCGTGAGGCCTTTCTTGTACATCGCTTCAAGGACACCGAATGCGAAAACCGATC
>CAZGJY010000151.1:0-2638 GCA_964525725.1 uncultured Methanosarcinales archaeon
CCAAAGACAAATAGCAGATGAGCAAGCGACATCGCTCAATTATCGCGGCGCAAGACTCATAACTGCGCCCGCATTGCAGTTTGCTTCTGCTGACAAAAAAACAAATATAACAATATACGCGACCAAACTTGAGCCAATCGGAAAAGCGCCAAAGTTCGACATTTCGCTGAGCGTAACTACCGAAAAGACATCAGTGCGTGTCTTTGATGAAGGAGCTGACGGGAGAACCGCCGGCGATAGTTTCGTGCTCAGCCATGATTTTTCGACGGGAGATTCTCTGCATATCCACATCGAGCAAATGACTGCAAAAGATTATGCCATCATATGCACGTTATATTTTGCAGATGGGAACAAATTGAGCAGCGAGATTGCGACTGCAGACCAGAATAAATTATTGAGGTATCTCGGTTTCAAGAAAGCAGCACCAATCATAGCGTGGGCAGACGATATATACAAAGGAATCGTTGCGGCGGCGCTCAACAATAAAAGTCCCGATGTCCCGTTCAGCGTATTGCAATCGGCGCTCAACGATCTAGAGCCGCTCTTGCCAGCGCTTGCGAAAGAATCAGACTCAAGCGTTGCTTTGCTTGCGCTTGTCGATAAGTACGCAAAGATTGCGGAAAAACATCTTTGAGGCAATTATTCTCGATCGCTTTTTTCTTTTGCTCGCGCTTGCTCGATTGAATTGCTGACCATCAGCACATCCGCAAAGCTATGCGTTTTGCGTTGAATTGCATAGTGTTTACGGATATATACTTGTCAGCGTAGATGTTATTGCCGGCGGCATGACAAACTTCTGCAACAAATGAGCTGCTGGTGAAATTACCTCGACGCTAAATTCATCGGATTCCAAGATGCCTGACCCCGCTTGGACTGCTTCCACGCACAGCGTGAGAATTTCTCCTGGATGCAATGCACCAGTATATGCAGAAGTATTTCCTTGGATGCCGAGAAATTGGCCGCCGCTTGGAAATGAACAGTCGGGTTTACCACTTTGAGCATTCGCTCCAAATTGTAAACTCGTGAATGACCAACGAGGCGTCGCTACTCTCAATTTTGCATTAGAGATATTGATCGGGTCACTGCCTGGGAGCAAGTGCATCGAGATTTCGAGCCCCTCCGACCCAGGGAATGATGTTTTTTCATAGATGACTTGAGTGATTTGTATCCCTGAGCTTACTTTTTTTGCGCTATCCGACCCTACGAACAGCGCTTTGCTTTGCAGCGAACTCGATGTTTGGATGAAGACGGCTGCTGCTGTTGCAGCAACCATGATCAAAGCGATAAAGAGAATAAGTGAACCTATACCAGCCTCTCATTTTTTACCCACGCTTGTTTTTTGATCAAGCGACTTATAAAATTGCCGAGATGCATGTTCATATTCGAGCTTGTTTCTGAGACAGATATTTGCTCACAACGGATTTGTGTCTACTCTCGTCGCAATTGCCATCGTTTTTGTGCTTACATATGCGAGCGAGCGAACGCTCGGGTTTGCTATTTCAATCATGTCTTGCGTATTGAACGGATAAATTCGTACACCTGGAATTTGCAATCCGTTTTGTATCAGTTTTTTTAGGTCAGCATATTCTTCGTCTGATAAAAGAAAGTCGACATCACCTGCGTGTCTCCCATACGGCGTTGCGTCCGGTTTTCGGGTGTACAAATGCGTGTATGTTGCTTGCGGCATATCGCCCGTTTGACGGATCACTATTGGTTTGATCAACTCGAAATATTTCTGCTTCGGATTATTAGACGGCAACGTTAGAGCTTCTCTTAACTTTGTGAAAAGAGCAAATTCCTCGTCAGACTGGCAAAAAATGCCGATGTTGCCTGCATTCTCGAAGTGATTCCCAAAAGCATGCTTGCACAGCGCATAGCAATCGAGATGAATCCGCCCGATGCGGCCGTACAACTCCTGCAGCTCTTTCTCTTGTGGATTTGCATTTTTATCTTTAAGATGGCTTTTACCAAGAGCACTTTGATTTTCTTTTTCGTTCTGTTTGGTCGTCTTTGCCATTTGCAACGTTATGGTTTTGATTGAAATTAAAAAGGTTTAGAATGTGTTCACATGATTTTGCAAGAAAAATCATAAGCAATGTTCAGGCGTTTCTGAGATGATTATTGCACTAGCCGACTGCAATAATAAGATTATATGCAAAGTAGTTAACACAACGACAGGTGCATTTCCACAGAATAAGCGTTCCTATGTAGTGGTAAAATACGCAAAGCTCTTAAATGAATTTCACTTTCTTCCAACTCCGCTTCCTTGAATCAGAAAAATGCCTGATTCACTGCTTTACAAAAAATGAAACCTAACCTCGAATTCCTCGCAACCAACGAGACAAATAGAATTGCAGCGTATTCTCATTGCGATCCAGTCAGAGGTTTCATATCTCGAGTGGTTGCAAAAGATTACGGCTCTAAAAAAGATGGCAAGGTTACGCTTGAACTCTTTTACAAATCAGCTATACGAGGCCAGATTGAAGGAGAGCCATCAATCCAATTTGACACGATCACTGAAAAAAAAGCATTCTACACTAAATTTGGTATAACTACGCCCAAACAAAATCTAGAATTTAAAACGATAACTGTGTATCTAGATGATTCTGTCCCTAAAGCAATAAGCATGACTCCCTTG
>CAZGJY010000151.1:2648-3061 GCA_964525725.1 uncultured Methanosarcinales archaeon
TCTCGTTCATATGTCCCACCGCGCGTAACGTCTTGTCAAAAAGATATTCCCATACAAGTGCACGGAGTCACATACAAAATTCTTGACGGACTCGTCAAAAACTTGATGGCGAGAGATGAAAACACTCAACCCTTCTCGAGTTATGCGCCACAAATCGCAAAACTGATGCGCGAATATTACACTGAAAATGATAAGTCGCGAACAACTTTTACGATTCAACTACCGCGTCACGAGAAGTATAGTCGGATCACAGTCAAAAAAGGTACGATTGCAGAAGTAACTTATAATCGAAGACGTGTTGCAAAACCTCAAGAAGAGCGTAGTAAAGAACCAAGCGTTGCACCTGAAGAACAAGAACCTCCAAAAAAACTTGCACGAGGCGTTCATCGAACCAGATATATTTTTGATGAACT
>CAZGJY010000152.1:0-3053 GCA_964525725.1 uncultured Methanosarcinales archaeon
CAATCCGAGAAATAGGCCCAAACCAAATATACAAGTAACCAAAAAGAGATCTAAAAAAGACATCAAATAAACTCATCAAACCAATCAATGCAACACATCAATAAGTAGTCAAATAACCTCAAAAAAAGTGCTAGCTCTCGAAAGAAAAGTGAGAGTTCAGCCCGAAGAATGATAGCAAGTAACTATCCCAAAATATGCGCAAATCAAGGTCGTTTAGACGCACAAACGACTAAACGCCCGACGAGAACCGCAACTTTATATAAATAAGGTAAATATACCTGAACTGAGAGACTAGACCAAATATGACAACACCCGTCACATTCGACAATCGAAAAATACTAGTAACCAGTGCACTCCCCTACGTTAACAATGTCCCGCACTTGGGGAATTTAGTCTGCATCATCTCAGCAGACGTCTTTACTCGCTACCTCCGTGAAAAGAAAGTGAGAGTAATCAGCATTTTAGGCACTGACGAACATGGCACAACCACGGAAGCAAAAGCAATAGAAGAAGGACTCACTCCTCAAGAAGTGTGCGATAAGTATAATAAAATTCACAAAGAGATCTATGATTGGTTTAACACATCATTCGACTGCTTCGGCCGTACAAGTTCTAAAGAAAACCACGAAATATCCACGGACATATTTCTCAAGCTCAATAAGAATGGTTACATACTTCAGAAAGAAACAGAGCAATTTTTCGATACAGTCAAGTGCAAATTCTTAGCAGATCGCTTTGTCGAAGGCACATGCCCTCATTGTGGCTATACTGATGCGCGCGGCGACCAATGCGATAAATGCGGAAAATTGCTTGAACCAACGCAGCTCATCAACCCCCGCTCTAAACTTTCCGGCTCAACACCTGTAAAAAAAGTGAGTTTGCATGCATTCATAGATCTCCCAAAACTCGAACCAATTCTTAGAAAATGGATTTCATCCAGGGAAACCCAATGGACAGATAATTCAAGGCAAATCACACAAGCATGGCTTGCGGCAAACCTCGAACCAAGAGCAATCACTCGAGACTTACAATGGGGCATCCCAGTACCGCTTCCTGGATTTGAAAAGAAGGTTCTCTACAGTTGGTTTGATGCACCGATCGGTTATATCTCAATAACAAAAGAATGCCGCGAGGATTGGCATTCATGGTGGCATGATGATAAGAATGTTCGACTCATACAGTTTATGGGAAAAGATAATACATCCTTCCACACAATCCTTTTCCCCGCATTCTTGCTCGGCGCAGATGATAATTATACTACATTAGACAGTCTTTCAGTCAATGAATTCCTTAATTATGCTGATGGAAAATTCTCAAAATCAAGAAATACCGGTGTCTTTGGAGATGCAGCAATGAAAACAGGCATTCCAGCTGACGCATATAGATATTATCTTATTGCAATCCGTCCTGAAAAAGAAGACACTATTTTTGATTGGAATGATTTTGGACAAAAGATAAACAAAGAACTTATCGCAAACTACTGTAATCTCGTCAATAGAGTCGTCAGCTTCACTAATCAGTTTTTTGCAGGTAAAGTCCCGAAATTGACGCAGAATGATCTTGATATCAGTGAAGATGTAAATTTGATTGATAATTATTATTGCGACATTTCACTCAAAGCGGCACTCAAGCAGATTATGTCAACGTCCAAGAAGCTGAATACTTATTTCCAGGAAAAACAACCATGGAGAGTTGCAAAAGAAGATTTGCCTGCCGCAGGCAATACGTTAGCTGTCCTTCTCAATAGAATCAACGACGTCACTATCATGCTTTCGCCAATCATTCCAAAAATAGCAGAAGATGCATTTGCACAGCTCAATAGTTCTGCAAGACAATGGAGCGATATCGGAACGATATCACTCGCAGAAGGTCATCAGCTCACTGCAGAGCGACCGCTGCTTGCCAAACTTGATGAAAAGTATATCGCACAACTCCGTGCCCAATTCGGTGAAAAGAAGACGGAATCCCAAGACAAATTCCCGCTCGATTTGCGAGTCGCACAAGTTGAATCTGTCGCAGAACATCCAAACGCTGAAAAACTTTACATCATCCAATTAGATACCGGGAATGGTACAAAACGGCAAATAGTATCAGCTCTCCGAGACTATCTTGCACCAAATGAAATCGCTGGCAAGAAAATCATACTCGTTTCAAACCTCAAGCCCGTGATGTTGCGCGGCATTGAATCCAAAGGCATGTTACTTGTCGGCATGGATGAACAGAAACATCTTGCCCTTCTCGAAGTGAAACACTCTGCGCCCGGCGAATCAGTCGTTCCAGAAGGATACGAATTCAATTCTGAGCAAATTATCTATGACCAGTTTGCAAAACTCAACATAAGCGTCAAAGACAAAAAAGTTTTCTTCGAAGGAAAACACCTGATGACTGCAAAAGAGAATGTAACATGCAATTTAGGTTCAGGCAAAGTTAGTTAGTCATTCAGAATAAGTATTACATCATAGTCGCAGATGCGTACCTAATTTGAATTAGAACCATCATTAGCGTTTTGCCCCGATGGATCTTGATTAGTAGATTGCTGCGAATCTGAAGATGCGGAAGTTTCCGAGAGGTTTTGAGCCGCTGAATTATCTGCATTTGACCCTGTGGTCGAATCGTTCACGGACGCTACCACAGAAATTGTTCCGATGTCATCAAGGTTGACGCTATATGCAGCGTCTATATCAGATGACAAGGGTTGTTGCGGAGCAGATAATGCGGGCGCAGTCTGCACATCTGCAGCGGCTTTTTGGACTGTATCCAATTGTGACTGTGAATCATAGAGAAGTACACATTGTCTGAAGCGGATTTCGCTCTTCATTTGCTTGCACAAATTAACATCTTCTACTTGTTTGAGCGCAAGGCTTGTCAAGCAAGCATCAGCTGCATCTGAATCACTGATTTGTGTGCAAAACTGTGATTGCTCTGAGTTTTGGGCAACTGTATTGAAACAAGAATCTTGCCCTGCAACAGTATTAATCTGACCACAGAGTTGTGCGGCAGCAGCAGGTTGGCTTGCAGCAAGCGAATTAACTTTATTCTCAATTGCCAAGCGG
>CAZGJY010000153.1:0-3036 GCA_964525725.1 uncultured Methanosarcinales archaeon
ATGCGCCGTCGTGAAAGGTCTCTCGCTCGGCGACGACGAGATCAAGCAGATTATCTGGATCCAGGAAAAACTCCACGTGACGCTTGGAAAACATCGACGGCGAGCGGCGCTCGGTGTCTATCCGCTTGACAAAATAGCGTGGCCAGTCACATTCTGTGCACGAAAGCCTGCAGACATTTCATTCCAGCCACTAGATAGTGTTTCATTCCAGACGGCAAAACAAATCCTCGAGCGGCATCCGACAGGAATCGCATTCGCGCATCTGCTCGCAGACTTGCCTATGTATCCACTCTTCATCGACGCGAACAAACAGATCCTCTCGCTTCCGCCAATCATCAACTCGCAGAATATCGGCAAAGTGACGCACGATACGCGTGACGTCTTCATCGAAGTGAGCGGCTTCGACGAAAAATTGCTCTCTAATATTCTTAATCTTGTTGTCTGTTTCCTCATCGACATGGGTGGCGATGCATACAGCGTCGAAGTAAATTACGGCAAGAAGAAATTAATCACGCCAAATCTTGAGTATGAAGAGCGCAAGATTACGACTGATGCAGTCCAGAAGATGACGGGACTCGTCGATATCGGCAGCAAAGATATCGCGCAAGCGCTCAATAAGATGCATTACACAATCACCAAAGTCGAGAACGGTGCAGTAAAATTCCAAGTCCCACCGTTCCGCCTCGACATCTGGCACGACGTCGACATAATCGACGATGTTGTCCGCGCATATGGTGTCAATAATATAACGCCGACAGCGCCACAAGTTCCGACGATCGGCGGTCTCCTTTACGAAAACCGGCTCCAACAGAAAATCACGGAGCTTTTCATCGGTGCAGGCTGCGTCGAGATAAAAACGCTCGGCGTCACAGACAAGCTTGACCAATTCACAAAGATGCAGCTGCCGCCAAAACCGCATATCGCACTCGGCAGCACCGCTGAGAGAAATATCAACATGGTCCGCAGTTGGCTCATTCCAGAATCTCTCAAATTTCTCGGCAACAATGCGAGCGCGACATTCCCGCAGCATATCTTCGAGATCGGCGACGTCGTCATTCCTGACGAGGCTGCGGACGTCAAGTCAAGAAACGTTCCGCACGCATGTTTCGCGCTCTGTGATGAGAGGGCGAATTTCACGACGGCAAAACAGCTCCTCGAGCTCGTCATCATGAAGCTCGGCGTCAAGGCAAGCGCACTCGCATACAAAGCGCTCAAGCACGATTCATTCATTGATGGCAGAGCGGCAACCGTCGCAGTCAATGGACAGTCTGTCGGATATTTCGGCGAGATGCACCCGCAAGTCCTCGCAAATTGGAAAATCGTGATGCCACTCGCTGTCGCAGAAATAGATATTGCAGCACTTATCGCAGCAATGAAACCGCTCGAATGAGTAGGCAGCAACTAATAATTAACAGCCGCGCTATGGATTAAATAATGAGTATTCAAAATTAAAATTCCAAAATTCAAATAATAATTATTCAAATAAGGAATGATGTTCAAATAATATACAAATAATATTGGTTTTCAATCATGCGTATCAAAACGCATCCACAACTTTTATAAAAGAGCAATCGGTCGATTCGAAAATGGACGAAAAATCCTCGCACGCACAAGCAACGGCATCCGCTCATACGAGCGTTGCCGAAAAAGCAAAATCCATCGGCGAGCATTTCTACGATTTCTACCTCAAACATTACAAGATTCTCGTCGTCATACCATTCATTGTTCTTCTGCTCGCGCTCGGACAGCTCGGCTTCCAGTACGCGACGCAGCACGACTTTGTCAACAAAGGCATCGATCTCAAAGGCGGTGTCTCGATGACGATCCAGCAGACTGGCACATACACGCCAGCGACTCTGCAAGCGAAATTATCGGCAGCATTCCCGAAGAATGAGATGAACGTGCGTCAGCTTGCAACATTCGGAAACGCGAATGGCTTTATCATCGAGAGCGACATTCTCACGCAAGAGGATCGCGACAAATTAGTGCAGACAGTCACCGATCTTTTCCCAGGTATGCAAAAGACAGACTACACTGTCGAAGTCACGGGTCCGTCAATTGGCGAGCAGCTTTTCCAACAAGCGCAGATCGGTCTTCTGGTCGCATTTGTCTGTATGGCAATCGTCGTGTGGATCGCATACAAAACGCCGTTCCCAGTCATGGGCATCATTCTTGCAGCAGCGTCGAACATGATTATCACGCTCGCTATATTCAATCTTACTGGTGAGAAATTATCAAGTGCCGGAGTCGCAGCATTTCTCATGGTCCTCGGTTATTCCGTCGACACAGATATTCTGCTTGCATCAAGACTTCTCAAGCGTGCAGAGTCAGCATTCAAATCACGGCTTCTTTCTGCAATCAAGACAAGTTTCCTCATGACTGCAACGACATTTTTCGCAGTACTCTCAGCATTCATCGTCACGAACAGCGACGTCATCAAGCAAATCATGTTCATCCTAACGATCGGTCTTATCATCGACGTTTTCATCACCTATTTGCAAAACGCGAATCTGTTGCGTCTCTATCTTGAGAAGAAAGGCGAGGTCACAATCAAATGAGCTTCGCAAAAAAGACAAAGACATTGTTCAAAAGCTGGCGCATCATATTGCTCCTCGTCGTTCTTATTGTCTCAGTCATCCTTATCCATCCAAAACCATGGGCGCACGGAGTCGCAATAACGGGAATCATACAGAACTCGCCTGCATTTATGGCAGGTCTCACTGTTCCTGACACTCCACCATCGCCGGTGAATCGTGAAGTGATCACGAACATAAACGGTATCGACATCCGCAATGTCTCGCAATATTATTCTATCGTTCAGAATCTCACCGAGAATGAGAGTGTCTTCATCCAGACGACGAAGAATTCATACGCCGTCACGATGAACGGCACGGATCTCGGCATCCGTATAGCTGAAGCGCCAAAATCAAACATCCGCATGGGTCTCGACCTTCAGGGCGGGACACGAATCCTCCTTGAACCAGTCACAAAGTTGAGCGCTGCAGACTTTGCATCGCTCCAAGATAATGTGCAGCG
>CAZGJY010000154.1:0-2423 GCA_964525725.1 uncultured Methanosarcinales archaeon
GCATTCGACTATGGCAAATCAGTCTTTGATATGACCGACGACGATTTCAACAAGACGATGGATCTCAATGTCCTCGGCGTCCTTCGGACGACGAAAGAATTCATCCCCTTGCTCAAGAACGCAGAAGCACCCAGAATAATCAACGTCTCAAGCCGCGGCGGACAGCTTTCCGGCGAGCCGGAGAAACTCTTCGCGCCGGCATATTGCATCTCAAAGACGGCGCTCAATATGTTGACGCAAGCGATGACCGCAGAATTGCCGTTCGCAAGAGTGAATAGCATGTGTCCAGGTTGGGTACGCACAGATCTCGGCGGCGCCGGCGCGACAAAATCCATTGAGGAAGGCGCAGACACAGCGATATGGCTTGCGAGCGAAGCACCCTCGACGATAAACGGTTCTTTCATCGCGGAAAGAAAAGTGATTCCTTGGTAAATAAATTACAACACTGAAAAGAATTGCAAAATATATATTGTTATTATTCCCAACATAATAATAATTATAATACTAGTCATTATGCGCAGGAATACGACTAAAGCATATATGTGCTTAGAAATTCTATCGAGCACTAACGTTAGCTCAGGAGACAGCTTTTGGGAGCCCAGTATGTACTCTTTAAGCAATCGAGAATTATTTTTGAAAGAGCTTGGCTTAATACTCAAAAATAGATTTAACACATAAGTTAACGCAACATATCTTCCAACACGTGTGAAAAAGACAACAGGGTTTTTATATTTCTCATTTTGTAAAAGGCGGTAACCTTTAATGATATTAGAAAAATAAGAAACAAAGAATAAAGCAACTATAAATACTATTCCTCCAAATATATAGTCAGTTAGCACAAATTCTCATTCCAATTTAAAATACGAGCGATACAAATTAATATTCTTTTTTATTTCTCAAACACAATCTGCAACAGCTCAATCAACGTCGCCATGCTCCACGCCTGCGCGACGCAGCCGCTCGCGGATTGATGACGTGCGTTCGACACTTCAGACGACCAGCCTAATGCACCGTGCCACAGTAAATCATGCGCGCTCGAGCCGATGATCGCCTCGACGCTCATGCGATATTTCGACGGATTGAGACGCCACAAAGATACCGCGGCAATATTATTCAAGAAGTACCACGAATCGCCGCGATGATAGCTGAGATTATTCTCTCCAGTGTACGACGGACAGAACAGCGGATGCGACGTTTCGATGCTCGACAATCCGCCCCAGCCGAGCCACAATGCAGACAACGCTGAATCAAACGCAGACTCCCATTGTTTCGTTGATAAGAGCAGCGGATAGATATAATGCGCCAAAAAGACATTCGGGCGCTGTGTCGCATCGACCGCACCGGAGAACGTGATACCGTCGATCAATTTTCCGCCGACAAAAAAACGCTGTGAAACCGCTTGCAAAAGCAATGTCTCTTCTTCGTTGTACGATTTTCGCGCGCCAGCACCGATAAGAGAGACAATCGTGTTGATGAGCCGTAGCTGTATGAGTGCAAGAGCTTGGATCTCGATGCGAAAGCCATCGCGCACATCAAGTCCCGGGCTTGGTGACGTATCCATCCACGTCTCAAGCGCAGTATTAGCGATCAGACCGCCCGTTTTCTCGACGGCGAAATGCCGTTTCTGCCTTTCGTACGAATCGATGAAGAAATCGCGGACCATGATCAATTCTTTGTCAGAGAGATATTCGCTGAGCACGCGCTCGTTCGAGCATTGTTTGATGAAATCATACCAGCGCTTCGCGCACCAGCCGACGCCGTCCGCGCTGCCGAGCATGCTTCGCGGATATCGATTGCTCAATCGTCCGTCGGCAAGAAGTCCCGTCATCTGGCGGAACAACAACTTCTTGACGTCACGATATCGCTTCTGCGACAGCAGACCGCACAACGAGATTGCTTCGTCCCTCGTCCAGAATTGCGTGAACCACGGCAGCCCTGCGTAGATTCCTTCAGTCACATCAGTCGCACTGCTCGTGCTTTTTTCATACGCAGCAAGCGGTTTGACGAACAACGCGTCGAGCCCAAGAATCGCTTTCTCGTGCGCAAGCGACGCGAGCGGGAATTGTTGGTTGGCGCTCGAAACGACGCTCGTCGTTATCGCACCAGCATATTGTCGCATCGTGCGCATAAGCGCATCGTAATTCTCACGCGCAGCAACAACAGTAGCAATCACTGCATCGCGAGATAGACCAGCAGCAAAGAAAATACGGCTCGGTTCAAAAGTGAGATCGCAAGAAATATCTGCGGCGTGGAACAAATACATCGAAGTGAGCGACGAGTTGCGATTTTTCTCGAGCTCAAAGCTCGCAGGGAACCAGTCTGATTTCGGGAACAACGCAGTTCCGCTCGTCGTATCAACAGATATTGCAAGATACAAAACATACTCTGCATCGCTCTCCGGCAATTTTGCCGTCGGCGCAGAA
>CAZGJY010000154.1:2433-3029 GCA_964525725.1 uncultured Methanosarcinales archaeon
TGATAAGGATCGTGTCGCTCGTACCGTTGGTGCCATCTGTGCTGGCGATTTTCTCTGCAGAATACATCCGTCCGTGAGAATCAAATTCATGGATTCCACGGCAATCAAGGACGACGCGCAATGTTTCGCTGATGGACGCAGCCGCATCGGCATCAGAAGATTTTCCTCCAGAGATTTTTGCGCGCGCGACTTCTGCGCACAAAACATCGTCGGGCAATAAACTATATGTTATCTGCAAACCAGATTTGTAGACGACAGACGAACTGCGCGCTTCGTGGACAATCTGATCGACCGCGCCGGAGATTGGAAAAATGCCGTGCAACGTCTTGAACAGATTCCAGCCGTCGTTTGTTTTGTACGGAACGTGCAGACCGGCGTATCTCGACCATTGATGTACCGGATCGCAGAACATCGGCGTGATAAGATGATACGAACCTTTGCCGTTCGCAAAGAGCAGCGACGAATCCGCCGCGCAATCGCCAGATGATTCCCCTTTTTTGTGTCGATAGGTGATTCTAACCATTCGTCGAAGCGCATAACGGAATAATATCTTATAAAGTTGCTGCAAACTAATCTTCGACGAGAAAAACATCCAG
>CAZGJY010000155.1:0-3027 GCA_964525725.1 uncultured Methanosarcinales archaeon
GATACCTGATCCAAAAAAAAGAAGCAAAAACAAAAACCGAAAACAATCAAAATCCAACGAGGTATGAACCAATATGAATCCGCGCACCGGCAGAAATGCAAAGGCAATCACTGCAGTCTTTGCAACAATGGCAGTAATCATCATTGCGCTTCTTTGCGCAAACATCACGATGGCAGCAGCTGCAACGACAGCACAGACCACTTATTCATCCACTGATTATCCAATTATTAGCACGACGCTTGTCAGCACAGATCCATCACCAGCGATCGCCGGTGAATTGCTCGATGTGCGAGTCGGCTTTGTCAACCAAGGTGGACACGACTCGGATAATATCAGCGCAACATTCATGCCATCGTATCCTTTCACCCTCGTTCCATCCAATGAGCAGACCCAATCCGTCGGCTATCTCCAAGCATACCAAGGCTCGAACGACGCGTCGGACAGTAAAACGATCACATATACAGTTCTCGTCGATAAAAATGCGCCTGCTGGAACATATGATTTCACAGTAGATTATACGCAAGGCGGATCAAGCACAGTCGAAATAAAATTGCCGATCGAAGTGAAGACATCTGACAATGAGCAGACAATCACGATCGATAAGACAATCCTCAATCCCGGAACACCGACAAACGTCACATTCACAATCAATAACGACGGTAACGCACCACTCAAGAATCTCATCTTCACGTGGTCGAACAGCGCAGACAGCATCTTGCCAATCGGCGGAGACAATACGCGATACGTCAAGAATATCGACATCGGCGCGAGCGCACAGTTGCCATTCACCGTCATCGCAGATACGAATGCGAACGCAGGCCTTTATCGACTTGATCTTTCGCTGTCATATGAAGACGCGCTCAATAGCACAATCACAAAGCTCGTCGACACAACAGCTGGCATCTACATCGGCGGCGGCACAGATTTCGACGCAGCATATTCTGAGAGTTCATCCGGTCTTATTTCATTGAGCATCGCAAACGTCGGAAATAATCCTGCAAGTTCAGTATCCGTCATCATTCCACCACAAGCAGGCTGGCGAGTGAGCGGATCTAATGAAGCGATCATCGGCAATCTCAACAAAGGAGATTATACTGCTGTCAGTTTCACATTGCAGCAGACGAGCGCTGGCGCAGCGGGCACTGCAGGTACAGGTAATTTCACGCGGACTGGTGCTGCTGCAAATGGTGCAGCAGGAAGCGGCGCAGCTGGTAATTTCAGCGGTCGAGGAGCACGAGGCGGCGCTGGCGGATATAACGCAACAGGCGCAGGAGCCGGCATCGGCGCAGCGAACAGCAACATGCTCACAGTACAGATTGCATACACCGATACAACAGGCCAACGCCAGACTGTCACAAAACAAGTGATGATCAGCGGCGCAGGAAATGCATCGGGCGCAGGCGCGTATGGCGCTGGTGGAGCGAGAGTCGCAGCGACGAAATCAAGTTTCCTCAGCACATACGGCTGGTATATCCTCATTCTGGTATTGATTGTTGGCGGCATCTATTGGTATCGCAAGAAGAAAAATATGCCAAAAGATGATATGGACGACGATAATATCGCATCAGAATTCAACGCAAGCACAAAAAGCAGTTCGAAAAAAAAGTAGACGGACTCGTACGTTTTGACTAATTGCGCAACAAGATAAGTACAGTGTCTTTTCAGCGCAGTGAAGCGTTGAAACGTTCATGAAAGTGAAGGACTAACTGACGCCGCGAACGAATAGCCCTACAAACACCACTATGAAAATACAGAAATGCCTCTCAAAGGCATTGAGCATGGTATTGCACAGTAAGCTACGAAGTTGGCTGACGATCTTAGGTATTGTCATCGGCGTCGCATCAGTCATTGCAATCGTTTCTCTCGGACAAGGATTGCAACAATCGCTCAACACGCAGCTCTCCGGCCTTGGCGGCGATATTCTGACGCTCACCGCAGGCGCATCGCGTGGCGGAGGATTTGGTGGTTTCGGCGGTGGTGGAGGAGGCGGTGGCGCGGCAAAAGCGTCGGCGAAAACTGCCGTGCTGACAAGAACAGATATCCAGACACTTCGAGGACTCTCAGACGTTCTTTATGCAGATACCGAGATCCGCGGCACTGTGAACGTCTCCTATCTCGATAAATCAGGACAGCTCTCTATCACCGGCGTCGATCCGCAAGTGTGGTCGCACGTCACGACTTCGACAACATCAGCAGGACGCCTGCTGCAAGGCAGCGACCAGAATACAATCGTCATCGGCGGACGTCTCGCATCCGGATATTTCAGCCAACCAGTCGGCGTGAACAATGTCCTTACGATTGAAGGAAAAGCATTCCGTGTCGTCGGCGTTCTTGACGACCAGAGCACGTCGATCTACATGCCGATAACGCTTGCATTTCAAGTCATTCCGGCGAAGACGGAGAATACATATGACTCGATCGTCATCAAGATCCGCAACGAAGATCTGCTCAATCAATCGATAACAGATATCCAGAACAGATTGCTCGACACCCGTCACGTCACTGCGACGACGCAAGATTTCACTGTCACATCTAGCCAACAATTGCAGCAAGCACGATCTGCGACCCTCGGCACGCTCAGCGAATTCTTGCTCGCTATCGCCGGCGTCTCGCTCATCGTCGGTGCGATCGGCATCGCGAACACAATGTTCACGTCCGTCATCGAAAAAACGAAAGAGATCGGCATCATGAAAGCGATCGGCGCGCGCAACCGCGACATCCTCCTCATCTTCCTCTTCAACGCAGCACTCATCGGACTCGTCGGCGGAATCCTCGGAATAATCCTCGGCGGCGTCATGTCAGGCTTCTTGCCGACATTGCTTGGCAGCACACCATTCGCCCGTGGCTCGACAGTCGTTTCGCTGAGCGCGATCATCTGGGCGATCAGCATTTCCGTCGGCGTCGGAATACTCGCAGGCAGCATTCCAGCGTATCAAGCATCAAAGCTTCGACCAGTCGATGCATTGAGATATGATTAGACAGTCAGAAGAGAACGAAATTATTCTTTAATTAAGTGAATATCTATCA
>CAZGJY010000156.1:0-3027 GCA_964525725.1 uncultured Methanosarcinales archaeon
ATGTTTAATCCACGAAAAGACATCGAAAAACACAAACGCTATTCCAAAGAGTACAGGAATAAGAGCAACGATTACATTTGTGAGGAGAGTGCCTTTGTGCAAAATTGCGATGAGCGCTAAGCCGCCGAACAAAAATGCCCAGCCCAGTTGCCCGAACGTTAAACCCCACATAATTTTCTCTTTATGCTCGAGCTGTTGCGGTATTTCGTACGCCATTATGCCACCATCGCCGCGATATATTTGCCGGCAGAAATCGTCTTGTCAGCAATACCCTTGATGCCCGATGCGTTGACGATGTGCCACAGCGTGACGATAACGACGGTGTCCATAACGAGAAATGCTGATATCATAAGCAAAATTCTTGTGTTTGCAAAGAAGTCAATGCTTGTCATCTGCGAACAAGCCAGCGCGATGAGTCCGCAAAAGATAGGAACTGCATTGAGAATGCCAATTATCTGCAAAATCAGATTCCCATAACTTTTGAGCGGCGGCACATAATAGCAAAAAGTGCCGAAAGGAATGAACAGAACGCCAACGACGACAAAGATGTATCGTAAACTAAATATAAGAATCGTCATGAGAAGAACAATCAAATAGATTGTGATGAAAAAGAATTCTAGTGAAACATTCGTGACTGTATCAGCGGTAATCTGAAAGAAAGTGACTGGCACCATCGCCATGAGTCCCTGCGTAACTGTCGCGCTGACTTGCGTAAGAAGTTGGTAGAGGTAAAATGACGCCGAGGTAAAGACAGTAGCGAGTATTGCGTTCTGTAACCATTCCTTTGCTTGCTCACGCTTCAGAACATCATGCCCGCTCGTCATGAACTTGAATCCGGCAAACGCGAGCATTATGATGTAGAAGAAACTGATGATGTAGACAACGATGAGCCAGAGATTGTAAAAGACATCAATTGAGACTGGTTGCGTGAGAAAATAATTGATTGCTGCGAGGAGCGGTTCTAGGGGAGCGTTAACCAAACCTGAAATATAGTTGAAGATTGAATCAGGAATGCAACTGCCGAGATTCGTTAAGCCGCAATCGCTTGCAAACGCAGACGGCATCAAAAATGCTGTGATAAAGAGAACTAATGCGTACTTTCCCCATTTTGCTTTGACAATTCTATACATTCCTATGCAAACAAATGCAATAACGATAAGCGCAATCAACGGCTGCCAGCTTGTTTGCGGAATTGGATCCGTGCTAAACTTGTCGACGGTGATATTTTCTTTTGAGCAATTCTCTGTGTCAGTTTGGAATAAATCGTAACTTGTAATCTCACAATTATTCGTATTCGGAATTATCAAATCGTTTTGATCTGCAATGACATCGTCTGAACTCGTTTGATTAGTATTCTCAGCGTAGAGTTGAATAAAATTGTACGGCGGTTTGGTAAATTGTGTAGAGAAATAGATTGATTGTCTGCTCAACGAAGCATTGTCTGTTGTGAGGATGTAATTCCTTACAGAGTCATTGACTAATACCTTTTGAGTACCGAGATATGGTTCGCCAATTTGTGCAGTGGTAGCAAGAATTGGCGTCCAAGGACTGACTTGTATTGAATCAGTTGGCGTCTGTACGTCAGTTGAGTATCCCGTAGTCGAGTAAACACATTGCCAATTATTGTTGAGATATTTCCAAGCGTAGACATCATACTGGACTGTCGCAGTTATTGTAACATTTGCAACAATAGTCGTTGGTTGCGAAATAACAAAGTATGCAATGTTAGAATCGTTAGTGCTCACTGAGTCTGCAGCCGTTGAAATATGCGCAGATTGTGACAATAACGAATATGTTTCTTTGCACGTACGGCCAGCTTTCTTGAAATTGTTGTTGTATTGTGTCGGAATTTGAATTTGGTAATTGTATTCAGATCTTACTGCAAAAACATTGTTAACAAAAAGAGTGTCATTAACAACAACTGACGGTTCAACGGTCACTATCGATATCCACGCATTTCGAATATAATTTCCAGTCAGTAAACTGACATTCTCTGGAGGGTTAGAAACGCTGATTTGTGCATTGTAGTTAGCTATGAAATCGTGATTTGGAATAAATGATGCAGTATAGACGAGGTTTGAAACGAAAGCTGCGCTGACATTCGACAATGCCACGCAGTTATTGTAAGATAAGCCGGAGAACTGCGAACAATCATACGCAAACGAGCACGGTATTAAAAAAATAAAAAGGATGAGCCATTTCATTGACCACCCATAAATTGTACAACCAGCGGTGCTACCCAGATGATGAGCAAACCAACAATGATGTACATTGCCATCTTTTTCGCTGATTCTCTCTTTGTTTGGTCGTCGCCATTCATTATGAACGTCAACCCCGCAAAGACCAAATACAACACAGCAATGACAGTCGCAGCATACTTGACAAAGTTATAAATATTCATTACCGGTGTCAGAATACTATCAAACGTTGCCTTATCTTGCGAACTTATTGCCTGATTAAAGTCAGTTGCTAACACCATAGGCATTATGCACAATAGCAGAACTCCCACTATTCCCATCCATTTCTTCATCGTCGTTTCCCCCGCGCGTGGCTTCGCAATGAATTTGCAACAATGCGAGAATATCGATCAAGAGTGCCGTACTTCCAAATGAGAAAGCGCGCGCAAGTGTGGCAAAGCGTTGCTTCGCCAACAACCAATCCTTGCTTGCACAGTTTGCATTGTTTTTCGTTCATTGCAAATGCAAACAGTTCGCTTTTGTTTATCGTTAAGTCTCGGAGATTGTAATACGAAAACTTAGACGAATATAATTAACGAAAAAGAATTATCGAGATAATCTTAAATTAGCGGCATCAACATACAGTTGATTAATTTCGCAGCCAAGAAAGTTTCGTCCTAATTGTTTCGCAGCAACTGCCGTCGAGCCAACACCCATGAAAGGGTCTAAAACAATGTCGCCTGGATTACTGGAAACCGCGATTAGCTTTCTCAATACTTCTAACGGTTTCTGAGTTGGATGAAGTGATTTATTATCTGGATTGCGCAATCGTTCTTTTCCCTGCAATGCA
>CAZGJY010000157.1:0-3026 GCA_964525725.1 uncultured Methanosarcinales archaeon
ACGAACCGCGGAAACAGCGTCGTACCGCTTTCATTCTCATTCAACGGAACGCTTGCGAGCGATGATTCACTCACGCTCTCGCCGACGCAGACGAAGTCATATGTGCTCAAAGCAAAAGCACCGTCGACAATTGGAACGACGCACTATACATTCACGTTCGGCAGCACAGTGCTCAACTATACAATACAAGTCAAGCAGTTCCTCAATATCACCGCTGTGACTCCGCCGGCGAATATCACTGCGAACAGTTCGCTCGCTGTGCACTTCGACTTGTTCGAGAATAACACGTTGCCGACGAGCATCTTGCAGTCGCCGAGCGCATACTTCGATAGTTATGCAATCTCTATCAACGGTATCACGTGCCCATCAAACATCGGTGATTCAATATTCGATACTGGTGCGCCTGATCAATTCATCTGCACTGCGCCGAAGATGAGCGATGATCTCGACGTGTATCCGCTCACACTTAACATAACTCGAAACGGAATCACAAGCTCGCAGACGATCAATATTTCCTACAAAGATATTCTTGCACCAGTCATCAGTGCAACATCAAAAAATATTGTCTTCGCAAACATGACAGCGATCACATTCAATCTCTCTGACCGCAGCGGTCTTGCGGCAAACGTAAGCGCAGTTGTTGTCGCAGCGAATGATACGAATACGCCGCTTGCGACATTCAATGGTTTCACGTCGGACAATGGGACTAACCAGAATACTGGCGGCATTTTCAATCTCTCGGATCCGACTGTCGTGGGAACTGGAGTCCAATCACAGTTCACGATGCGATACAATTATTCGACGATCGGTGATTACAAAACAATCGTCACATATTGTGATATCGCGGATAATTGCGCCGTGACGGTGTTCAACATCAGCCATTATCCGACGGTGCCTTTCGTTGCGTCGCAGACTGTCGGTCGATTCAGCTCGATAGTCAACTCGGAAGTGCAGAATGATAATACGCAATGGACAAATTCGCCGCCCGTCACAAATGTCACATTCCTCATACCGGGAACGAACCAGATCATTGCACAAGGAACGACTGATTCGTCGACGGGAAAAATCAATCTGAGTGCGCTGCAGAACAGAACGTACGACGTCACAGTCAATGCGAGCGACTTCTCAGTGTTGTTCAATAATGTGACATACAACGGTTCGGAAGTTGTCTCGTTCGAGAAATTATCGCTCAACGGCATCACTGACGGCAAGCTTGGCGTCGGATTCGAAGTGCCAGTCAATCATACTGCAACACTTGTCTATCGAGTCGCAAATGTCGGCAGCCTTTCCGACGGCAAATTCCTCGTCTGCTCGCAATGGGATTATGCTGCAAGCACTTGTACAGGTACGCTGACAACAGTCCTGCCGACGTCATATAATACGACTGGTTCGCAATTCATCTACACGCTTGACGTCACGCACTTTAGTGCTTACATTCTCACTGTTCCACCGATCACTGCAGGAAGCGGAGGTGGCTCTGGCGGAAGTGGTGGCGGTTCTTCTGGCGGTGGAAGCAGTGGTGGTTCCTCTGGGGGAGGAGGTGGCGGCGGTGGTGCAAGCATCGGCGCTATCGCTGACTTGCTCAACCAGACTGTGCAGAATCTCTCGAAAATCACGCCGACGTATAGCGATCAGATCCGCGCCGACACCGATAGTATCGAGCAGAGTCTCTACGCCGCCGAGACTGCGCAAGTCAATATCCACTTGCTCAACAGCGCGAACGATACGCAACAAGTCCGTGTTGAGGTCAGCCCTGAGATTGCATCGCTCGTCAGCGTTGTTCCTTCCGACTTCGGTATTCCTGTCGGCGAATCAAAGACTGTCGCTGTCATCATCAAAGCGCCGAGCACGATCAATCAAACAGTATTCGACGGATTCATCAGAATCGTCTACAAGACTGAGACTATCAGTATTCCGGTGAAGATACGGTTGCTTGACGCGCCGCAACAACCTCCGTCGATCGTGACAAATATCATCACGCCGACGCTCAATCCTGATGGCACACTCAGATTCCAGATTGATATCAACTATCCATACTTGAGCACGGTACCGGCGACACTTTCCTATTCGATCTATGCTTCGGATACAGACCAACTTGTCTACTCGGACACTGAGCAATTGAATCTCTCAAAGACTGAGAGCTTCATCAAAGCGGTGCCACTCGAAAACAAATTCAAGACTGGCAACTATTACATCAGAACGAATCTCTTGTTCTCGGAAGTCGACGGACGGCTCATCCCTCTCGTCGATTCGAAGCCATTCACGATCGATCAATCGCTGTTCTTCTACCAGATCTTCGCTATCGGCAATTTCCAGATTTTGGCGTGGCATCTGTTGCTCGCTCTCTTCCTCGCATTGATCTGCAGCAGCGGTTATCTGTACACAAAGAAGAAGCTTGAGGAGAAAAAGAGATATCATTTGCCGGTCGACTCAAATCTGTTGCCGCAAGCAGGGCCTGGCGCTGGATACATCGGATATATCGCGGAAACAAACCAACGCACGTTCATCGACTTTGAGTCGCTCAAGACGCATACGCTCGTCGCAGGTTCGACAGGCGGCGGAAAATCATTCGCAGCACAAGTCCTCGTCGAGGAAGCGCTCAAATCTAATACAGCGGTCGTTGTCTTTGATCCGACGGCGCAATGGACTGGATTCTTGCGAAAGAATACGAATGATGCGTTGCTTCGACTGTATGCGACGTTCCATATGAATGCGCACACTGATCCGACGGCGTTCAAAGGAAATATCAGACGCATCGAGAATCCGCTCGAAATCATCGAGCTCAAAGATTATCTGAAGCCCGGAGAAATTACCATCTTTGATTGCCACAAGATGACGTTCGAGCAGATCGACTTGTTTGTCGCGAATACTGTTTCGCAAGTCTTCATGGCGGAACTCGAAGAATCGCGCGACTTGAAACTGCTCATGGTTTACGACGAAGTCCATCGATTGCTTCCGAAGTTCGGTGGCTCAGGCGCCGGCTTCATGCAGATCGAGCGTGCATGCCGTGAATTCCGTAAGTGGGG
>CAZGJY010000158.1:0-3012 GCA_964525725.1 uncultured Methanosarcinales archaeon
AGCGTCACGACATTATTCGCACCAGTCTGCACAGTCACCGTGCCGCTCGTATTTCTATCGAAAGTATATGACGTCGACGGCAAAACGGTGATCGACAACGGAATATCATCAAGCAATGGTGTCGATGTATTGAGATTGCTCTGGTATCGCATCGTGCCAGTATACGTTCCTGGAGCAAAGCCGAACGGCGTGCTGATCGTTATCGTGAACGGCTGCGTGAGTCCCTGTGTCAATTGATTGAGCGCGAATGAGGAGACAGTGAAATTATTGCAGATACTGCTCGACGACGAATTGAGACAGGCAAATGTGACGCCCGTGAGCGGTCCGCCTTGCTGTGCATTGAGGATGGATGAAATACTGAATGGAACACTTGTCGTCGAGTTGTGGTTCATCGAAACATTGATCGATGGCGCAGAGAATGCGACCGCTGGCTGTCCGACGATGACATACGTGAAGAAGATGACTGCGACCGTCGAATTCGGCGTCGTCGCGATCGGCGAGTCAAAGAGTACCATGCTGCTGCTCGTCTGTAATGCAGTGCGGGTCAATTCGACATAGCCACCAGTACAAGCGTTGAGTGGATCAGCAGTGAGACTGAAATTGTAGCACGCGAACGCGCGCAGACCATTCTGGTTAGACGGATTGTACGACGAATAATTATATTGCACACGGAAGTTCGTCGAGGAATTTACCGTGAAGAAGAATCCGTTGAAGATGCTGTTTGCCGCCAAATCTGAGAAGAGACCTTGTGCGAGGATGCGGAACGTATTCGTCTGCAACTGTCCATACAAGAACATCTGGTTCGATGGAAGATCGAGCAAGTCAACGGCGCTCAGTTGCAGTTTGCTCGTCGCGTCAGTAATATTGATTTTGTAGATGTCGCTGAGGATCGAAAGATTGAGCAGACCATTGACGACCGACGAGTTAGTCACAGCATTCGTCGACGACGTGAACGTGAGATTGACATTATCGCCGACGACTGCGCCCGAATCATTCGTGTAGTTGAGCAGCGACGTGAAATTGCGCTGTGAATAGACATTGAAGCTGCCCGTCCAAGTATTATTTATGTTCTTGCTCGGGTCGGTCACCGTCGCGACATATGTGTATGCGCCCGGCACATCGAACGTCTTCGAGCCAGTACAAGTTCCGGGACTCAATATGAGACAGTTGAGCGTCGCGCTCACTTGCGCGCCAGTTCGCGTATGTGTCGCAAGGAGCGTGATATTGTATTTGTTCCCGTTCTGGCTCGTGATCGGGATATTATCCGAGATTGTGCTCGTCAACGTTTGTGACACGCCTGCTTGGAAGTCGCTGAATGTGAGCGTGTTGATCTCCGGCGGCGTCACATCGCGGTATTGCACAGTGCCAGTGTTTGGCGAAGTGACGACGAGCGTTCCCGTCTGCGTAGAAGTATAGAGTGCTTTGAGGACAAAGTCATAACCGAATCCGTCGGCGAGCGTCGGGACAGTGCATGTGATTGCAAAGTTCAAGCCGCCAGTCACCGCATACGGTTCTGCATCGACACCAGTACATGGCTGTCCATTCACCGTCGGAAGGAATGTCACATTACTCGACACAAGTGTGATTCCGTTCGCAAGGCTCGCATTGAAGCCGATCTGCTCACCGCCGAGCGTTCCAGAGAAGTCAGTAAAGTTGAATGCCGCAAGCGTGAATTGGAACGCAGTGAAATTGATCGGGATCGTCACATTTGTCGTCGAGCTTGAATTGATGAAGAGCAAGCCTGTGTACGATCCGCTCGTTCCTGGCAACGTGTACGTGATATTGAGCGGATACGTCGCGCCAGGCTGTATCGTCGTGCTTGATGGAATCGTCGCTCCGCTTGCGCTGCCGTCGAATGCCGACAAGTTTGCGATGTTTCCAGTGAGATTGAAGTTGATGACGATCGGCACGTTACCTGTGTTCGTCACATTGATGAGTTCATTGCCAGCGGCAGCGCTCGAATCTCCTGCGACGACTGAACTATTGATGAGCGTTGAAGAAACGTTGAACGACTGGTTCGCAGGGATCGTGAGCGCGATCGGAACGACGCGTGAGTTACCGAGCGTACTCGTTACCGTCAAATTGAAATTATTCGATGTGTTCGCGTACAGCGGAATATTGATCACCATGAACACTGTCGTGTTCGAGCTCGCAGAGAGTGCATTTCCCGTCGACGGATTGACATAGAATCCGCCGTTGAAGAAATTGACCGTATATGCATTGCCGACCGTCGCAAGGCTGATATTCGTCGCGACATTGCCTTCCGGCACAATAACGATCGGATATGAGACAAGATTCGTGCCGTGCTGCTGCGATATCGACTGATTCATCACGACGATGAAATCAGTGTTCGGCAATACTTGCACGGAGAGCGGATAGCTGACGAATCCTGGCGTTCCATCAGGATTAGTATAGCTCACGGCGAAATTGAACGGGTATGTGCCGAGCGCAGTTCCCGCAGGCACTGTCACGTTGAGCGATTGGCTCGTGACTGTATTATTGAGCGTGTATGCAGCATAACTGACATTCGTCGACTGCCAGCCATTCGGCGACGTATTGAGCGCGATGGTCAGATTGTAGATACTGACATTTCCGCCGACGAGGAATTGGAACGGCACCGGCACAGAGACATCTGTCGTCTTGTTCGACAGATTCGTGCTCACGAGATTGCTGATGCTCGAAGTGTCGACGATGACTGACGACGGTTTCGTCGCGACGTGCAACGTCGTCGAGAAGTTGCCTTCTTTTCCGCCGGCGGACAGATTTTCGAGGATAGAGAACGAGATATTCTGCGTCGCATTCGTCGTCGGCGTGAAGTTGAAGAAGAACCGTCCTTGGACAAGTTGGTCGTATGAATAATTCGTCGTCGTCGCGCCGTCGAATACGCTGAACACTGCCGACGAAAGATTCAACTGATTACCATCATCGAGTGCGACGACGGACAATCTGACCGGTTTATTGATCTCGACAGTCTCCGCGCCAGTCATTGACACCGGCGGCGAGCCGAGAGCC
>CAZGJY010000159.1:0-3010 GCA_964525725.1 uncultured Methanosarcinales archaeon
TTGCGCGGGTGATATATGCAAAGTCTCTTGGAGTGATGCTGCTCAAATAGTTCATGTCGAGCAAAGGGAATCCTTCTTCTAATGCACGTCCGATACATGCTTGCAATCCCCATGATCCATCAAGGGAGTTTCCGTTATATTCGATTGTCCACTTAGGCTCACTCCAGTAACTGAAACTGATTGCATCAAACACAAGGATGAAGTGAAGTTTTTCGCATTGTTTGAGATTGTCCAATGAATAAGGTGCGCTTGAAAGCCAATTCTTTTGTGGTATGTCGTGCAATTTATGCGCCAAATTGTGAACTGCTTCATCATTGATTGACACATGTGTTGCATGCTGCGCAACAAAAGCGCACATTACTGTGAGATTATTGAGATTATTCATTCGACACCTTCTTGTGAAAGACTGCGATGGTATGAGCTATTTTCTCGCATTTCACGCGCGATGCAATGTCCTGATCCCATATTGCTCGAAACACTCTTCGTGCGTCATCGGTTGATTCAAACAAGAAATGACTCTCAAGATCAGTCACATGTGTAAAGCCTTGTTGAGAAAGCCATCTGCCATAATCAATTGCTTGAGTCGTATATTTGGATCCTCGTACTTTCTGGAATTCGCCGTCAGCAGAATTTTCAAAAAGATAAATATCATTTCTTGCTATTCGCTCGGCTTCAAGAAGCGCAGCGCGGCGACGCTCATCTCCAGTTATCGATCCGATGCCCCATGTCGATATTGCTATTGCGATGCTTTTTGTTGTGAGGGAAAGAGATGTTGCGTCAGCGCAAAAAAAGTCTATACTCTTCTTGTTGTTGGAACAATTTTCTTGTTGCTGCGTTCGTAGCATGTTTTGCCGGGCACACTCCAATGCTTCTTTCGAACTGTCGATACCGACATAAGATTCAGCCAGCGGTCCAAGCAGACTTGCATATTTGCCGTTGCCGCAACAGATATCGAGTACCGTTTTACCTCTGATGATTGGTGAGAGATATCTCACGATTGTATTGCGTGCGTCTTCTGATTTGCTGAATGTTTCATAGAGCGCAATGTCTTTGGAGTAGACTGGAGAGCCTTCTGAAAGGCCTTTTGGATTAGCCTGCGTCGACTCGATCGATGGCGCATTGTATTCTTTGTGCCAGGTTTGGCATGAACGTCCTAAGATGTATGTGCCCGTGAGCAGCATTGCGCCCACAGTTATTCCTGTTTGAGGGATGTCTGCTGTTACGCGATCTGAAAGCCCGATACCCGTTCCGAGAAATATTCCGCCGACCGCACCTCCTATGATAAACTTGTCATAATCTCTCATTTTAATCACTCCTTAGTGGTGTTTATTTTTGATGATAATATAAAACTATTTAAGCTAAATCTTACTAAGGATATACAAAAATGAAGAAAGATGATGAAAAAGTAAAGATATCAAAAGAAGATATTGCTATTATGCAAATAATGACTTCGAATTGCCGTCTGCCTCTGAGTGCCGTTGCCAAATTGTCACATATGTCTCGAGAGCGCACAACCTATCGTTTCCAACGATTACTCAACGCAGGCGTAATATCTTCTTTTGTCACAGAGATTGATGCCTCAAAACTTGGTTTTTCGAGCGCAGCAGTGTTCCTCAAGATTGCCCGTAGCCATCTGTCGCAAATTATACTCCTGATTAAGGAGAACGAATCAATCAGCTGGTCCACTGAATTCTCAGGAACATGGAATATCGGATTTGGCGTGTTTGGAAAAAACTTTTTAGAGATAGATGAAAAAATACAAATAATCTTATCCAAAGTCAAGCCTCAAATATTATATTCTGAAATAATGTATATTCAAACCATAGACTATTATTATCACAAGTATTTTAGAGCCAAGGAATCAAAAAATAAAAAAATAGCAGAGTGCAGCGTCGACAGCATCGACAAGAAGATTCTCCGATCACTTTCTCAAAATCCGCGCAGAACAATATTAGATATTGCAGCACAAACGAAAATAACAGCTGCAACCGTCCAGAAGCATATCAAGAAACTAGTGGCTGGACGAGTCATAACAAATTTTGCTGCAATCATACAGCTCAATAAGATTGATCGACTGCTCTATAGCGTTTTTTTTACGCCCCAAGACTTCGTCGAGCGTAATAAATTGCTTTCGTATTGCCAGACCCATCCAGATATTCTCTTTGCAGTAACCTATTATAACGAATCTCGGTTTGAAGTAGGGATCAAAGTGAAAAGTCCCTATGATTTAGCACAGGTAATTTCTCAAGTGGAAGAATTTGTGCACGGAACCCGTGTCTCATCAGTGAATCTTGTGCAAGAAGAGATTGTCGGATCCGGATTACCATCTATTTGCTTCAAATGAGTGGATGATTGTGTTTGTTTGTGATGTTTCTCTGAATCAATACTTCAATACTCATTCACTTTATAGAAGAATCTCTTTCCAATCTCAAGCGTCACAAGATAGACGAGCGTCAATCCAATCACAACAGCAAGGACGCTGCCGGAGATTGGATCGAATTCAAAGACATGTCCGAGCGGAATGTATGGCAACACCCAGCCGACGACGAGGCACATGATTGCGCTCACAAGCAACGACATGCTCGGGAAACTCTTGCCGGAAAGCGGCGAATATTGCGTGCGGATGATGAACACACCAAGCGTCTGCGTCGCAAGGCTCTCCATGAACCATGCAGTCTGCAGTGTTCCAGCTCCGACGTGCATGATACCAAACAGGATGAAGAAGAGCAGGATGTCGAAGAGCGAACTGATCGGCGCGAAGACAATCATGTATTTGCGGATGAATGCAAGATTCCATTTTCGCGGTTTCTTCGTCCATACGTCGTCAACGTTATCCGTCGGGATTGTAATTTGCGAGAAATCGTAGATGAAGTTGTTGAGGATGATCTGCAGCGGCAGCATTGGAAGGAATGGCAAATACAGTACGGCGACTGTCGCAGAGAACATGTTTCCAAGATTGCTGCTGCACGCCATCATGATATATTTCATCGAATTAGCGAACGTCCGACGA
>CAZGJY010000160.1:0-2946 GCA_964525725.1 uncultured Methanosarcinales archaeon
ATATTGGGAGAAGAAAGACTCAAACAATGCAGACTGCTCACCCTTTGCGATCATTTTCGCTCGCTCAGCTGGTAATCCGTACTCTGCGACATATCGCTCAATCTTCTGCTCGATAAGTTCAGGGACTGCAACGTCGAAATCAATGACGACTGGCGGAACATCCGTCTCTGGATACATACGCGCCTGGCCTGGCATCGGACGCATGTATGTCGTCGTGCCGTCCGGATTCGCGCGTCGCACCTCGCGCGGCATTGTCGTCGCAAGCTGCGTGATCCGCTCACGGATGGCAGCAAATGCATTATGGCAGCGGCCTTTGAGATCGACAACGAGGATGAATGCATCCTGAGTATTATCGGTAGTATCATTGCTATTTTTATTATCTTGACTTGGAGATGAATCAGAAATAGAGAGTGCCTTCTTCACAGCAGCAACTTCGCTTTCAGATATAGAATATTTGCTCATATTCTCGTCGGAATGGATAAGTCCGCCGATGCCTGCGTGCACTTTTGCAAAGTCAGATACTTCCGTTCCGACACGCTTGTTTGGCTGCAGCTCACGGCCGATGATTCCGGCAAATTTTGCAAGTCGCATCCCAAAGACAACTTTTCCTTGCTTGAGGGCTTTCGCGATCAATTCGCATTTCGTCGAAGCAAAACACGAGCTCACATCGACTTCGCCCGACACAGCGGCAGCAATCATTTGCGTCGAAAAACCACGCGCAGTAAGATCAGCGTGCAGCTGCAGAATATTGAGCTGCCTGATGATTTCAAAATCGATATACTGCTCAAGCATCCGCAGATCCTGCGCGCCTTTTATTTCGACACGATTGCCGTTCTTGACAGAGACATTGAGATCCTGACGGATAGTTCCAAGACCTCGCTTCACGCCGGGAAGCGAGCGGAGCATCAATCCTAATTTCTCGGCGACTTCAGAGACTTCTTTTGCCGACGAAAGCTGTGGATCGGTGCTGATTTCGATGAGTGGTATTCCGAGGCGCGAGAGATTGTAAGTGACAATGCCATCTTTCTCCGAGACTTTCTTGCATGCATCTTCCTCGACGATGATTGTCGGGATGTCGATTCGTTTTCCGTTTGTCGTCGTCAAAAAACCATTGCGAGCGACAAGCGAAGTCCGCTGGAAGCCTGACGTGTTTGAACCGTCGACAACAGTCTTGCGCATCACTTGCACTTCGTCGACAATCGTCGCATTGAGCATCTTTGCCATCTGCACTGTCGTGATGAGCGAATCTGGATTCATCGAGCACGGCGGCTCCTCGTCAATCTCTCGCAGATCGTTCGTGTCATTATATCCTTGATATTGATAGAGCAGACCTTTGTTTGTTTCGGCTGCAGCAGCCGCGTCAATCGTTCCAGTCTCGCCGACAACTGCGCGCAACGACCGTGTAATAGTATAGTGCGGTGCATCGTCTCGGATCACCGTCGGCGTGCGGCCAAACAACTTTTTACCTTCAAGCTGTTGGTGGATTTCGATGCCGCACTTAAGACCGACTTCCTGATAATTTATCTGAGTTAGTTCTGTCATGTTCTGAGTATGAGTCGTGATTGTCAGTTTTTTTGTAATTTATTTTTCGCATCAATGCAAAAAAGTAATTATGTATTTTATGTATTATTTCTATTCGAGGAATCCATCGTACGGAGTTCCATCGCTGAATTCACCGGCGAGCTTTTCTTTCATTAATGCAATCGCAGCAGCTTTGTTCTGCGTATGCGCCAACACCCACGATAGTTTTACGAACGCGACCTCGAGCAATGTATCTTCGAGGAAAAGCATTCCTGCATCCATTGATTGGTCTCGAAGACGCGAGTAGACATACGGATGTACGCGACCATATACTGTCTGTGTCGCAATGACGATCGTCATTCCGTTTTTGCTCGCAACAGTCAGCGGACCGAGGAGCGACTGCGGAACGTGGCCGAGTGCGCTCGCTGCGACAACTAATCCACGATATTTTTGCTGGACATAATGTTCGACAATCTTTGGTGAGATTCCCGGATGGACATAAAGCAGACCGACATCTTGTGCGAACGAAGCTTTGACAACCGGAGTCTGTGAATTTGCTCCATTGATGCTTGTATTAGTCGCACGTCTTGGATATTGTTGATTGATGATATTGAGACGACCATCAGGATAGATGCGTGCGAGCGCTGTCTCATTGATCGGTCGGAACGCATCTCGGCGCGACGTGTGCATTTTTCGTACCCGCGTTCCGCGAATGAGCAGACAAGCATCGTCGCTCGACGATTCGTGCATGCACGAAACGACGACGGCGCCGTCGAATTTCGCCGCAGCGTGCACCGCGCAGATAAGATTCATGAACGCATCGCTCGAGCCGCGGTCGATCGATCGTTGCGCTGCCGTGAAAATGACTGGCTTATTGAGCTGTTGCAGCGCAAAACTCATCGCGCTCGTCGAATAATGCAGCGTGTCCGTTCCTTGCGTCACAACAACGCCGGCGATCGATTTGTCATTGAGATACGGCGTGATTGCTTGAGCGATCTGTTCCCAGTTCGTCGGCGACATATCTTCGCTCATCATGTTTGAGTGGTGCGCCGTCTTGATATTCGCGATCATCGCAAGCTCAGGCATCATTGCGAAAAAGTCGTCCGCAGTATAATCTGCGACAACGCCGCCGGTTCGATAATCGACGCGAGAAGAGATTGTTCCGCCGAACGAAAGAACTGCGACAGTTGGAAGATTTGGATTGTAAGAATGAGCTTTGCTGCGAGTTGTCGGCTTTTCGTACGGCGTCTTAACGCTGATTGATTTGATTTTCTTCCGATCGATTCCGATATTATAGCCAGTGTCGAGTTTGAGAACAAGGATATTATCGCCCAAGATTTGCGGTCGCTGCAGATAGATGCCGCTCAGCGTCTGCGTATCAGTCGTAACGACAATCACATCGCCCGGCTTTGCATTTTTATCAGT
>CAZGJY010000161.1:0-2945 GCA_964525725.1 uncultured Methanosarcinales archaeon
ACACGCTGCAGCACTTCTTGACGACAAAATGACAGTACTTGGCAAAGTTCCGATGCCTGAGCTTCTCACGACGCTTGAGAGCCTTGAAGGGATGGTCTATGCAGTCGTAGTCGACGGCGCCATCGACAAAGATGTCGCGAACGCGACGGATCACGCAAAAGCGCGATTCGTCGTCGGCCGAGACACGAAGATCAAGCAGAACGAGACAAGAACTGCAATCGTTGTGATCGCATAAATTCAGTCATAGCAGTTTTCAGATAATTTTTATTTCTTATTCTTTTTTTTATACGAGTTGTTGCCTATTAATTATGTTTTTTTTTGCAAAATAGTTGACTCTTTATTTGTTAGAATTAAGATTGTACTCAAAATGGAATTATCTTGTTACTGAGAATAATATTGCGCAATTAATTTCTTTTCTTGTTCAAGCGTAGCATCGGGACTGTTTTGCTGACGAGATATTCGATGAATATGAGCTGTCCTGCGAAGAGCACGCTTTCTATTGCAATCGGAATGAGGACGCCTGGCATAAAGTCTGGGAATGCGCTGACTGCGATCGCGGCTGCCAATCCGATATTCTTGAAGCTTGCAAAGAGGATGACGTCGATATTCTCTTTCTTCGATTGCAGTTGCGCGAACTGCATATTGACCCAAGAGACGAATCCTAGTTTCACGAGCAGAAGCACGCCGACAATCGCCCAGAAGTAGCTGTTGTTGAAATTATCGATGAGCAATTGGCTGTTCGAGCCGATGAGTATATAGAAAATAACTGCGTTAGCGATCGGAATGAGCCATTCTGTCGGCTTGTCAAGCACTTTGACATTTCGGCAGACGATGCCTATGCCTGCTGGAATGATTACGCCAAGAATAAGGACTTTTGCGAGCGATGTCATGACGACATTCGTTCCGAAGAAGAAATACGAACCGATAGGGATGACGAGCATCGCAACGATGATACTGAGGATGCCTGCGAGCATCGATTCTTTGACATCTCCTTTGAGCAATTTGCTGAGCGGAATGACATTCATCGCCGGCGGCATGAGGGCGATGAGCCAGATGCCGATCTGTATCTCGGGTTCAGCAATCGCTAGACCGAGAAGTACATAGATAGCCGAGAGCACGAAATAACTCACGCCGAATAGTTCGATTGTCACCGCAAATTCATGTTTTGTCGGGGCAGCAAGGTTGAGTTTTCGAGCAGATAAGAAGACGAGGATCGCGATGAGCGGCAAGATGAGGCCGAAGAAATGTTGTGCAGGGAATGGAAGCGCAAATCCCGCGATGATTGCGAGAACCACAAGAATGATATTCGTTTTTGCGCTCGTCATTGTGCGTTTCGTGCGATTACTCTTATATAAACTCGACGACAGGTTTATAAATAAATACTCGAGGGAAGGAACTATACGGTTTTTACTATGAAAGGTTTTGACAATAATTGGGACAGCTATCTCTCAAAGACAACGAGCCGTCGCGATTTCGCGAACACATATTCTTCTTCGCATGGCGGCAGAAATTTTGTAAGCGATTTCTTTGTGCGTGCCAGCGCGTTGATTGAGCGTCCATTCCGGATATTTTCGTCTTCAAATTCATCAAACTCAAGAAGTTCTAAAAAGTCGTGGAGCTCTCCATCATCTTCTGTTTCATCGCCCTTTTCTTCAAAATCATCATCGTATTCTTCATCGATCGCAGATACATCTTCTGCGCACGAGCGTATAGATCTTTCGGGCATCAGTTCTGAAGAGACATTTGTTATTGGTGGAAAATCACAAAGCAGCAGCTTCTCACGATTCTGGAAACGATTCAAGGCGTTGTTCAAGGATGAAAAACCGAGAATCAATTATAATGCAAGACATCAATTTCCCATCCGCGGCGTTCGCCAGTCTGCTGCGTCGATGGCGCGTGAACGGAAACGTGAACTTGCAGATTCAATAGATCTGTCTGCAATCGCGGCGACTATTGAGAAAGGACGGATAAAATAAGTTTAGTTATTGCTTTCGTTCACGAGTGCATGCAAACCAAAGTCGATTCTAAAAACTGGCACTTCTGGATTCAACTCGCGTCGGACGTTGGCAGGATGGCTTGCAATGACTTCTAGTTTTCTCTGGAGATCGCTTATTTGTGCAGCATCAAGATATGCTCGTTCCGCATCTCCAATCATATATTTTGATTCTTTGTAATTTGCAGGTTGCGTGATATGTGCGAGCATCCCAGTCTCTATCATTTGTGCAATAGTATCAGGAATCATAAACGGTTCTTCGTGGCTGTCATCTACTCTGAGAAGTGCACTGCCCAGATTTGCAGGGAGCTGTCTCATTGTGCTCAGAAATGAATAACCTATTGTGCCTCGCGGAAGCATCCGGTGGAAATCCGTTTTTCCTAATTCAGTGTATATGTCTAATGCGCAATATGTCAGGGCGGTGATGCAATCTCGCGCATCTCGTCGTGGACTTATCGCTACATGTTGGCTGAATTGGCCTAACGGAATAAGTGGTTGTGTTTGCGATAATCCTAATGTTATATTTTGAGCGCCAGATTGCGGTTTGACGTTTGCATCGACGCTGAGCAAATCAGGCAATAAGCTAGAAACAAAATATTGTTTGAATCGAGGCAATTCTGCAAGAGCAAAAGGATGGTCTGATTTATCAGGAATCAATTCCGGATATGCGCGAGCGAGAGTTTTATTGAGTGTCTTCAATTCTGCGACGTGTTCTTCAGCAGATATGAATCGTGCTGGGACATAGGTGCCGTCGAGATTCTGTTTGTAGTGAGTGAGTGCCATTGTGTGGTTGACTAGAGCATTCTGTATCTATTCTTTATCTAAAGCATACTTCCATTATTCACAATGGGATAAATCGCAGAAATGACGCTGGTTGTTTGTGGTGTGAGAGAATATCGGAATAATTTCACTACTGCATCAAATGGGGGTGCATCTTTCTGTCGAAGAGTTT
>CAZGJY010000162.1:0-2916 GCA_964525725.1 uncultured Methanosarcinales archaeon
TAATCATATGCCTAAATATACAATTATAGTGTCTTTAATAGCAGACTTCTTTCATATTCGTCAATTATGGCCAATAATGAGAACGTACTCAGAAAAGGAGAACCTGGGTCTTATTTACCATCTTTCCATGAGCGTGCCATAAATCTGCTTTCGTTTCCCGATAATACGTGGATCACTTTTGTGATGTTACGCTCTTGCGCCTCCGCTGATTTGAGCTGCGCGAGATAGCGTAGTATTTCTTTCTTACGGCTCGGCGATAATGCATTCCATGATTTTTCTGCAACCGCGTTTTTTTGCAGCGCAAGGACAAGTGATGCAGGCATCTCATGCGTCGGACCGGCGCGATATTCCTCGTCGAATGCGATGTTCACTTGCACATCATCACCGACTTTTGTGTGCGATGCGTTGCGCACATTTTCATGCAGATACAGATAGAAACTTCCTTTGCCAGTGGGCATCATATTGATGCGCCACGGAATCTTTGGCTCACCATTTATCTGCACACGCACAGGCATCGGTTTTTTCCAATCTGCTTTGAGCGTTGTCGCATGAGCTGCACTCACGAGTACATAGGGATTGATTCCGCGGATGTGGATAGTTCCACTAAATTGGATCGAGACATGGCTCGCTTGACAAAACATGCTCGATGCTTTGGGTACAGTCATTTTCTATTTTTCTATTTCTTTCTTTATTTTTTCTGTGGACCAGCAAGATATGCTTCGAGCTGCTCGAATGTTCCACTCCAACCTTGCGTCATGGATGCATGACCTTCGTCGAATGTCTTCTGCTCTGCAGGCGTTGGGTCGATCGGGCTCCATGTGATTGTCAATAGTGTTTTGTTGCCTTGCTGCGCAAATGTGAATGTTGTCAGCATCTGCAAGGGCCATGTTGCACTCATCGGATGGCGAGTGACCCCGCCATTCTTATCTGAGAATGAGTTAACAAGCACCATCTTTTCAGGTTCAGCAATCTCTCGATAGACGAATTTGCCCCACATATCCTGGTTCGCAAAACTCATTCCGTACAAATATGAACCGCCGACTCGAAAATCCATCTTCTGCTGTAATACTTTTGCTCCTTTTGGTCCCCACCAATCTTTCATGCGCGCGGGTTGTGTGAATGCGTCCCAGACTAGCTGTCTTGGTGCGTCCAACACTCGTGAAATGATGAAGTCTTTGCTTTTTTTACCAAGCTGTGCGTTGGATTGTGTTTTTGTATCAATATTTTGTTTGGTTGCCATTGTTAGTTCTCCTCCTTGTTGCACGTTACATATTTACACATGATTTAAGTTGTTCGACAAGCATACTAGCGTCGCTCGACAAATGCTGCAAGTCGCCCGATTGTCTGATTTGCTCCTTTTAGAGCACCATATTTCTCGATCACTCGTTGACGTTCGGCTGTTGTCGGGAAAAGTGCTCGCATCGTGAGCTTTGTCTGCGCACCTTTCGCTCCGGTTTTTTCGAATGTCACAGTCGTATGAAATGAGACTTCACCTTCATCTCCTCCGTGTGTATAGACGATGCGTTTTGGTGCAATTATTTCGATGTATGTTATTTTATTGATGTAATCACGTCCATCTGGTCCGTGCATGATGTAATCCCACGATTTCTTAGGTTTGAACACGAACGAATTTGTCGTTGTCGTGAAGCCGTTAGGACCCCACCACTCTGCGAGCTGCGTTGCGCTTGACCATGCTTTGAATACTCGCGCTTGTGATGCGGCAATTATTCGCGACGTCACTATTTCACGCGACGCAATTTTTATTGCTGCTGCAACATATTTCTCGAGTTTGTCGATGGACTGATTCCATCCGGCACTCATGCCTGAGAGATAGCCAGCTGCTTGAGCGTCGATTATTTTTGTGACGGTTGCAGTCATAGTGAGTTTTGTCTTTTTACCGATGCGTGTGAATGCGACGGTATTGAGAGTTTCAAAGAGCGGCTTTTCCTTTGGATCGAGAGCAACACTTGTGAACACTAAGCGTTTTGGCTCATCGACAGTGAGATATGCGCCTGACATAGGATAGATGTTTCCATCAGGCCCTTGCATATGGATAAGAATCTTGCCTTTCGGCCGCGCATCTATTTCGCAGACTGGTGCTGTGAACATGCGCGGTCCCCACCACTGCGCAAGTTGATTTGCATCCACCCATGCGGCAAAGACACGCTCTCGCGGTGCATCAAGGATACGAGTTATTGTCAGAGGTTCATACTTGGGCTTATGCTTTTGTTTGAGCTGCACATTATTTCTTTTTTGATTTTTTGTGCGTTGCGCGTTTTTCTTTGTTACCATGTTTGTTCTCCGTCGCTCCAATCTCATCCCCTGTACTTTCTTTCGCTAAATATCGCTCCAATGAGTCAAGCTGTCCTTCCCAGAATTTTTTGTAGTTGTCCAGGTATGCTGCTGTATTTTTGAAGGCAATCGGCGATAGTGTTATGAGTTGCTGCTTTCCTGCGCGCCGTTTCTTGACGAGCTTCGCTTTCTCGAGGATCATCAAGTGTTTGGATATTGCAGCAATAGACATGTCATAGGAGTGTGCGATCTCGCTCACCGAGAGTTCATGATGCGCGACACGTTTGAGGATGTCGCGGCGCGTCGGGTCGGCGAGCGAGCCGAATGCGTCGTTTAGATTTGCGGCATTCGCCGCAGCTGCTCCAATCATCTGACTTTCAACCATTTGGTTGAATGATATGCCACACTTATTTATTAATTTAATGAAATAATCAGCAATCACAGAAAGATCAAAGATGATTGCGAAAATCTCAGTTAGACTCGGGAAAGATTCCTAAAATTGAGATTGTTAGTATGGTCACGAAATTGTGGTCAAATAGTGCACTGTTATAAGGGGATGACTTCTCCCTTGAATGATGGCAGGATACAATCGACGATCAGATTCATCAGGAGAGAAACGCTTCA
>CAZGJY010000163.1:0-2875 GCA_964525725.1 uncultured Methanosarcinales archaeon
ATACCAGTGAAAGGACGAAGGCGACAGTCGCTTGGGATGTGTCCCGCCTTGTCTCTAATTTTGCGTACTGTTGCCGGCTTTTTTGAGTAGATACCATTGCATCCCTTTATTCGTCAATGCATTGAAAATGCCTTTGTTGACATAGAGTGTGACGATGAGACCGAGCGAGAAAGATGAGATGATTACTTTGGGAATCTTTGCAGATTCTTTCGCGATTATCTCTGCGACGACATAGGTGAAAAGAACTCCGCTTGTATAGAGAATATTTTTTCCTGTGTCCATAAGGAATATCGCCCATTGGATCGGCTCAGGCTTATGCGTGATCATCGAGAGCAATCCGAGCAGCGTGAGCGAGAAGAGCAAGAGTGTGAGGCAATAACCTGAGACGAGTATTGCTGTGTCTGCGATAAGTCCGCCTTTCGCTTTCTTGACTATAGCTACAATGTGTTGACGAGCCGCAGTGATGACGCCGAATGCCCATCGCATCTGCTGACGGAACAAATCTTTTGGGAGAAACGGAACTTCCATATCGCAGTTGAGCGTGTAGATATATTTGATCTTCTTGTTCTGCTGCCAGAGGCGCATCGAATATTCGATATCTTCGGTGAGGCTTCCTGATTGCCAGCCGCCGTCTTTGACGAGCATGTCTCGGCGGACTGCTTCTGCAGAGCCGCACAGACAGACGCTGCCGCTTATGTGCGACATGAATGGCAAGAAAATGAAATGGAACATGTTATTGATAGATGATGAGAGAGCTGCAGTCATACCAGAATGACTGTTGATCGGTGTCCAGCGTGCTTGTGTTGCAGCAAGCTTTTTATCGTGGATGAATGGGGTGACAAGTCGGCGCAAAAAGTCGTCTTTCGGCAAAAAGTCCGAGTCGAATATGACGATGATATCGCCCGTCGAGTATTTGAGCATATTGTTGAGATTTCCTGGTTTGTAACCGACATTCTCTGCTCGCTTAATGATGCGCACTTGAGCGCTATTCTCTTTTGCGAACGCCACCAATTTTTCACTGACATCGATTTGATTGCTGTCATCGCCGATGAGGACCTGCACTTTGTGCATTGGATAATCGGATGCGAGGATGCAACGTGCGCAGTTAATTGCAGCAAGCTCGTTTCGCGTTGGTATCTGGACTGTGACCGTTGGTGCTCTGTTTGCGATGAATTCTTGCTCTGCGCTTTTGCGTATGACTAGAATACGATAGAGTGTGATAAGGAGATACGCCGTCGTCAGTGCGATTGTCAGAAAAAGGACGATATAAAATGCTTTATCGAAAAACTGATGCATCACATCAAGGATTGTCGTATTATTATTGAGATACCATTGAGTGACTATTCTTGTCGTATCAAAATAACGAGACAAAAAAGAGTTGATATCCATGGGCTTTTGTGCCGTCAGTCACTTTATAAAATATTTGCTTTTCTGTGAGAAGAAACGGATGACGCTTCCAGCCATTATGACATTCAGTATGAGTGTATACGGGAAATAAAAGAAAATGCAAATACCATTCTTGAACCATGCTTTCTCTTTCGCGATACTGAGCGCTGCGACAAGCATTATCGCTGAAATGACACCGGACAGAATGCCGAAAATATTGTATGTCGACCAGGCCCATTGCCCTATACTATTCATATATAGTGTGTAAACTGGGCCTGCGAAAGAGAACCAGCGGAACAGATATGCGAAGATTGCAGAAGCAACTACGAATGCTGTGGACGCCGCTGTTCCTGTCACAGTTGCAGTTGTTGGCCACCAATAATATATCTGATATGCGAAGAGAGGCATGCAGAAGAATGCGTAGAATGCCCACCACAGATGATTGTAGAATAGATATTTTATCGCAAAGCTCGATTTTTTTGTCAGGAGCGATTTGTGTTTTTGAATTGTTTGCAAGCCGCCACCCCACCAACGTGCGCGTTGCTTGAAGAGATCCTTGAAATTTGTCGGTACGACTGTGTAGCCGACGGCAGTCGGTACGTTTATCGCTTTGTATCCTGCTTTGAACACTTCGACGGCGACATCCATGTCTTCGGACATAGTGTCCGTCTTGAATCCGCCGATTCTCTCGAGCACAGATTTTCGATAACCACCAAGACAGCCGAAGAACCAGATGCCAGAAGAGAGTGTCGATGAGAAGCTTGCACGGATGAGATTGTTGTAGGAATATTCGAGAACTTGGAAACGTCCGAAGAAACTGTCCCGATTATCGACGAGGACGGCACCTGAGACTGCGCCGACTGTTTTGTCGGCGAATGGCCTGAGGAGCTCGACAAAGAGATTCTTGCTCACAATAGTGTCGGCGTCGATCGAGATGATTATCTCGCCCGTCGCATGTTTCGTTCCAAGATTAAGCGCAGCGACTTTACCTTTGTGCGATTGTTTGAGAACGGTGACGTCAGGATATAATTTTGCGATTGTTATTGTGTCGTCAGTCGAACCGTCGTCAATGACGATGATCTGCATCTTTGCGCCGCTCTTTCTATTTTCGTCAACATATTTTGTCGCGAATATAGCGTCGAGACAGTGTGCGATATTATTCGATTCATTGTACGTCGGGATAAGGATGGTGATTGATGGCGTGAATAATTTTGTGTACTGTGGTTTTTTGCACAATGAGACGATGAAAAGTCCGAAAATGAAGAGGAGTTGGATAAAGAGAACGAAGAACAGGACAACTCCGATCTGCATGATGATGTCTGGCATAGTATGCAATACAAGATAGGTGTTTTAAAAATATGAGTGAGAATAATTGTTTTCGCTTAACTTGCTTTACTTGCTCTTTGAGAATTTGAAGAAAAAATGAAAATAGAACAAAACAGTAAAGAACGATATACTCACAAATAAATTTATATTCAGTTGTCACTCA
>CAZGJY010000164.1:0-2874 GCA_964525725.1 uncultured Methanosarcinales archaeon
GCTGAAGTCGAAACTGGAAGGCTGTCTGACTTCCGTTCATGCCGAAGTGGAGCGCCAAGAAGTGCGTATACTGCTCCACCTCGAGATTGCTAAACTGGTCATATGATCTGAATGGATTTCCGCTCCATTCTTCTTTTCTTTGCATGATGTATGTGACAAATTCAGCGGCAAGATGATCAGTATCTCCTCTATCTATTGTTGCAGCGTCATTTGCTGCAGCTGCTAGCTGGTATGTGTTGCGGATCCGCTGCGAAACAAGCGTGCGAACATCCTCGCTATTGATGACTTTTCTTCCGGTGCGGATACCGTCAACGATGTCACGATCAAAATTGCCTGTTGGGAGAAGTGCCGGATCGAGAATCATGGTGACATTTCCGTAAAAACCTGGTTCTGAAGGATCCTTCTCCTTAGCGTTCTTCATTTCAACGTTCAAATAATAGAATGCCTCCAGCGTAGACAAAACGCCAAAATCGTTTTCGGGGATGATTCTTCTTCGCGTGGTGATCTTGATGCTGTCTTTGAGAGTTGTTGATGGGTCTGGATAACTTGATTGAGTCAGCGCATGCAAGCGATCTTCGAGTGAAGAGGATATTCGCATTTCTGTCATTCTTTTTTCATGTTGCGTGTATGCTGCAAGGCCGAAACCCAGTGCAATCGACGCTCCGACTACTGTGCCGAGAATATAGCTTGTTTTCATTTGATTTCTCTCGGAAGCAACACTTCCGGTGTTTTCTCTATATCTCTTTCAATGATTTCACGCATTGTTTGGATGCCGGCAATGTCTTCGACGCCGATGGTTCGTGCGGCTGCTGTTTCAATTTTCTTTTTGCGTTCAGGCGTCGCAGGAATCTTTAGAACACGCAAGATTTCTTCAGCCCAGGCGTCGACATAGCTTTGTTGCTTGGTGTATTCTTTCGGGAATTTATCTTTTATCGAGAAGGCAGTGTCTGTAAGGCCTGAGTAGAAGTCAGACAAGATTTGTGTCACAGTGCTTTGCGTTTTACTATCTTTTCCTGCCAGTTTTTCAATTGGCAATGAACGCTGCGTTAGATGAACATAGTCATCGAGATGTTTCGTGGGCGTCGCTTCGATTCCATCGTGCATTGGCGCGCTTAATTTTGTGAGATTGTTACTGGTGATGAATTGATCCAGTCTTTTTTCCCATATTTCGTAGACGACGTTTTTTTCTTCTGCTGGGCGTTCAAAATCTGCTGGCGATATGATTTGTTTCCCGAGCCACGGGATAAAATACGAAAAGTAGAGTGTCAATCCAGCTACTACTGATGCGGTTCCTGTGAGCACGGTTTTTTTATTTCGCTTGTATGCTGCGTGCATCGCGGAACTTATTTTCTGCGCCGCATTTTTTTCTGGAGGTTCGAGATACCATGGTTCTCTGTTTGTTCTTTCCACCATCGTACTTATTCGTGTAAGCATGTCACGATGAGAAAGACGCCGAATGTGCAGAAATGAAAGGTGGGAAGAGTCGAACGCTGTAAGTGCGGCGTCGTGCAGTCCTCGAGTTATTCTCGACGCAGCATCATATCGTTGATACTGCAAAAAAAGTGCGGCAGGAGAAAGCTCAAGGAGGGTTCTTTGATTTTTAGTTATAGGTTGCAGCAGCGATGAAACTTCACTTGCAGTTTCACCTGTCGTTGCACTTTGAGATGGTAGATCCTCTGCAATTTCAAGTGCTACTGTGTCTGAGGATGGCACTTGTGATTGTCCTGAAGTTAGTGTCAGTGGGAAGTAAGTGAGTGTCTCCCGGATAACAGTATATGCAGGTTTGAGTGCTTTCTTATACGTAATCTTTGTTTTTCTAATCTTTGCTGGGAGAGATCCACCATTCGGCGGTGTTGACGGAATAGCATATTGTTTTCGACGTTGTTCGTCAAGTTCATGCGATGAAAGAAATGTTTCATGCGCGTGTGTGTATAACTTTGTAATTTGTTCGAGCGCAGTTTGTTTTGGATCAGCATGCTTTGCTTTTCCTGTTGGATTGAAATGCGCATTTGCAGCAAGATAATACGCTCGAATTTGTGTTTTTGTCCATCCAATTTGTGGCTCTACGGGATCGAAGTAATTGATCATAGGAGTCAGCTTTCTTGTTCTTACTGCGAAGTAATGCTACTTTCGCTCTGTTTATAAAGCTAATCACCTTGATTTTTCAAATTCAATCAAAAGCAACTTTTTCGACACAATATTCTTCGTATCATCTTTTCTAAAAACCCAACAAATATAAGCAACATTCTGTTTGCGGACGTTCGCGAGGAAAAAGCAGATGTTTTTCACAATTCCGCCATTGGCTGCAAAAGAAGTTTCATATGATGTGCCTCCTGCAATTGTCCGAGCGGCGAGCGGAGCAGTCATTCGTAAACCCAATCGGTTTTCTGGAAGCAATGTTGCTCATGCGCAGCAATCATTGTTCACTCTTGATGCACTTTGTCGGTACAATGCTGCATCCGACGTTCGAAGAACGACTGGTATGACGACGTATCAAGTTGTTGGAAAAATAGGGATTCTTCCTTCTTATTTTGTAGCACAAGCGAATGGACATAGATCACCAGCCTGGAGTTTTGAAGCACGTCTTCAACGGACTGATTACCTTCCTCATCTGCGTCCAGAAGAACTGTGATATTTATTTCGTTCACAAATCCATAACCTTTTTATCCACAATGCACGTGTGAATCTCCATGAAATGTGAAATAACTGGAAAAGATATTGAGAAGACATTTCTCGGCAAAATAATAGGCACAACGGTGCGCGATGCGAAAGGGAAAAAACATGTTGTCAGTGCAGCTGCGCAAGCGCAGTACAAGAATGACACAAAAGCTATCCTTGCTGCGCTAAAGTGATTTCTCAGCAGTACACCTTATT
>CAZGJY010000165.1:0-2234 GCA_964525725.1 uncultured Methanosarcinales archaeon
GTTCATTGTCGTCCATCCTCAATGCGACTGATCAAGATACTCATCGAAATCAGAGCAAAGGTGCGATCAAATCGTGGAGAGCGCGCGAAACGAAAGTCACAAAAAGCATTAAGCAGCTCGATACATTAGTCGCAGATGCGTTGCAGAAAGGGCGTCTCACACGAAACGATGCATATGCGCTTCTGCAGAACGCGAAAGATAAAATCACGATTCGTTTCAATGAAGACAGCTATGTCAAGGAAAATGAACTTCAAAAAGAATACATGCGCGATGCGCATCGGTTCCTCGACATGCGCATACACAGTTATTCTCCGGAACAGTCAATAAGAAAACATTCAAAACCAGTCAGGCAATCGCGCGTCTCTGTTGTCAATCGGCTACCCATTTCTCGTCTTGAAACGAGCATCGATGCAACAAATGACCGTACAGAGCACACCGACGATTTCTTGCAATCACGGTTGGCACACGAAGCAGTACAACCAGCCAGTCGTTCTCATAATGGTCATTCAGCCGAAACGCATGAAACGCTCGTGATTGTAAAAAGAGAAGCAACAGGTGCAATGCAGGTGAACGGGCACGGCGGTATTACACATAATGGTTCTAACGGATCAGGGTCTAATGGATCAGATGTGATCACAATCGGCGCAACATGCATCGATGAAATCGTGCATATACGACAACCAACGAGAATCAACGGGTTCGCGCATGTACATGAGTCACCGACGGCTGCGCCGACAATTTTGTTGAATGGAAATAATGGGAACGGAAATCACGACCGACGTGGACAATTACTCCTCTTGCCGCCAGCACCAGCGACGGAATATGGTGCTCGTGGTGCCATGAACGAGTATCGTTTGCTCGAACGGGCATTGCACGCTCAACGTCAGAGAGATTCGCTTGCCGAACGTTTGCTCCTACCGCGTATCGAACAAGCGCAAGATTCTAACACATCAGAAAAGGAAGAAAATGCCGAGCAACCTCAGCAAAAACCGAGTGAACCTGCATCATTAGAGCCAATCATACAAAACTTGCGCAAAGTATTTGGACCGCGTGCAGAGATAAATGTTTATGAACCTGGAATTACATACGAGCGTAACTATGACAAATACAACCATGCGCCGTCTCAACAGCAAGGATTCTTCAAGAGGCATTTGAGGAAATTATTTTTTAGCAGCGCAGCACTTCTTGCGATCGGCAGCGGCATCGGCATAAAGTATGGCATCCATAATTGGTCACACATCAGAGAAGAGATCACCTCTGAGTTTAGTGAAGGCCGCATGATTGCAAAGCGAATAAAGAAAGTTCTCAATACTGAATAATAGTCATACATAATTATTGTCAAATATATATGCGCAGATAAACTAAATAGCAAATCAAGCATATATTCTACAGGGTTAAGTACATTTACTGATTTACTGAAATATTCCCATCTCTACAAAAAATCTTGTGTAGTTGGATAGCAGAGTTTGCAGACGTGTTTTCATATGAGATTTTTCATATGAGATTAAGATGAAAGTAAGTGGACTACGCAGTTGAGCCAATAATCAAGATTATTCCCATCCTAAATTAATTGTTACAGTAAATTATTTTTACATCTTATTTTCACATCCATTGCCGATTATTTCGGATTATTCCGATTTGAGTATTATTACTATTTCACGGGGAACTATGACTACACAAAATACAAAACAAAAAGTAATTATTACAACTCAAAAGACAAATCATTCAAAAAGCTCGATTTTTATTATTACATGTTTATTTCTGTTCCTCATTGCCGCGACGAGCATATCAGCTATGAGCATTCAATCGCCTCTTAATACGTCATATACGACTCAGAACATCACAGTTATAGCGAATGCGAGCGCGACGCAAGACGACATCTCTTATGTTGAAGATGGTGTCTTTCAGGGCGTAGTCTGCAGTCAATGCGATAACTTTACATCGTTACGCCAATTCTCCGTCGGAAGCCATACTATTGAAGTTCATGGACAAAATAATAACGGTTCGTCAGAAAGTGCAGCAGTCACATTTTCAATTCTCAATATTTCATCAAATATGAGCACAAATAACACAAATACGAGCAGCAATACTACGTCTAATACCTCGATTGGCGGCGTGCAAACTGCTGTCGATCTTGGAAGCGCAAGCAACTTTGTCATTTTATCAAAATCAGGAATCTCAACAACAGGAACTACAGCAGTGACTGGAAATATCGGCGTGAGTCCTATAGATAG
>CAZGJY010000165.1:2244-2873 GCA_964525725.1 uncultured Methanosarcinales archaeon
TGATAATGGACCCTTCAACACAATTCTCGACATCATCCTTAGTGAATGGAAGTGTTTATGCAGCAGATTATGCTGATCCAACACCCGCGATGTTATCGACCGCTATCGGCGATATGCAAACCGCATATACAGATGCCGCAGGGAGAACATTGCCAGACCATACTGAACTTGGAACTGGAAATATTGGCGGATTAGTCCTTGCACCGGGTCTCTACAAATGGAGTTCCGCAGTCACAATACCACAAGACGTTGTCCTCTCAGGAAACGCAAGTGCAATTTGGATATTTCAAGTAGCACAGACGCTTGACATCAGCTCAGGCAAAAAGATTATTTTGACAGGCGGCGCACAAGCCAAGAATATTTTCTGGCAAGTCGCAGGTCAGACGACAGTTGAAACAAATGCAGTGTTCAATGGAAACATTCTCGATCAAACAGCCGTTGTCATCGACACAGGCGCAACACTCAACGGACGAGCATTAGCGCAGACTGCAGTCACATTAGATGCAAACGCTGTCTCTCTTCCAGTCACGACACTCGCCGCAAATACGACAGTCAATACGACGACAAATACGACTGCAAACTTTACGCTCGCAGTAACAACGCCAACAGAAGGACAAAACTTTCCGAAT
>CAZGJY010000166.1:0-1430 GCA_964525725.1 uncultured Methanosarcinales archaeon
TTATTTGATCCACGATGTAAAAAAGCCACATTCTACATCCATCCGCCGTCCCGTTCCATCGAGAAGTGGCGCTGGATCCTCACGAAGGAACCGGTTTTAGAGGACATCTCAGTGTCGATGCAGTCATTTCTCTCGGATATAATCCGACAAAAAAAGAAGAGCCCTTTTTCACCGAGCAACTTTATTTCAGACGTGCTGAATTATTGGTAGGAGATAACCAGGTCATTCCATTCCTAGAACAAACAGTCTTTGGATATGAATATGTGAAGTTCGGCAAAATGCTCGGCATAGAGATGCCGATCACGCCAACAATGCGGACGAAAATCAATAAAGAAAAAATGGACCTCTTCCATAAAATACGAGCAGCTGAATCTAGCATGGTCGGATTGACAAAAACACGAGATGGCAGCGTCGATGATGTATATGTCGATAAAATAGCCGCAGCATTAAGTTATAACGGAGCGATTGGAGAATCGCGAGGAAGTCTTGCCGGAGCATTAGCCGCAGCAAAAGAGAGAGGATATCATCTTGACTCGACTATAATCGAAGTGAAAGTTGATGATGGTGCAGTTCTTCACACGAATATGGGGACATTCATTACGGCAAAACTTGAGAAATACAAATCACTTCTAAAAAGCGCCGCATAATTTCAGATCAGTCCGTATCAGGATGAACTAAATTCAAAAGTAAAAATTGTGACAATCAAATCAAATTTTCCTGCAACAAATTAAATTGATTGAGAACAGGTCTGGCCTAAAACATGAGTTCTCCTTTAAATATGAAAACAAGCTTTTATATATATTCTCACTACCCTCTGCACGGGGGAATCATATATGACTTGGGTAAAAGCTTCAATGCTTATTGTTGTTGTCTTATTCTTATGCGGATGCACAAATAACGGATTACTGCAACAACAGCAACAACAAATTCATGATCAGGAACTCGGAAATATAACCAGTGCAGTAGATTCAATGCGCGAAGCTGATACTGCTGCAGGCAAATTTGAGATTGAATATGACATTGCAACTGCTGATAATTTAGATTCTCAGGTAAAAGTAAATAGAGCGATTGAAGCAAATTCGCAAGCTCGCGAATACGCTAAACAAATGCAAGCTGCGCTTTTACAGCTTGAATCATTGCCAAACGGTACATCCCAAAATTATACGCAAACAGTTGCGGCAATAACTGCATGCGCGAATGCAGATAATCAGTCAGTTGTATCGAATGTTCATATTCTCGACAATTCGCTCAAATATGCTTTGCGCGAAAACATCAGTTTGCTGATAGCTCAATATGTAAACAACGAATCATTCGAAATACAGGAGATTGTGCAACAAAGTAATACTTTTAATGACTCACAACTAAATCAGACTATAGATCAAGCTATTGATAGTTTCACAAAGATTAATTCTCTGATAGCACAAGAAACA
>CAZGJY010000166.1:1440-2870 GCA_964525725.1 uncultured Methanosarcinales archaeon
GACTCTGATCAGACGTATATAACTTGGCTTAACAGTGGAATTAGTATGATGAATCAACTCAAAGAATATGCAGCAGATCCATATTCGCAAACGTCAATACAATTTGCACAAAATTTCTCACAAATAGAAATTGACTTTGACAAAGTCGGCAAAACTGCTGATGACCAGCATGAAACTCAAATGGAACAATGGCATGAAGATAATATTGTCACGCCAAACACCAATTTAACGACAGAGAATGTTGACGCAGCACAAATCTGCCAATCGGCACGCCAAAAAATGAAAGACAACTTTGACGTGAGCATCGTCATTTGATTTTTGAGGTAGAAACATGAAACAATACATACTGATTACAATTGTGCTCTCAGCACTCCTCGTTGGATGCGCTTCGCAAAAAATAGACTCTCATCCACAAGAATTAAGTAACGTCACTCTTGCCGTCGATCTTATGCGAAATGCAAGCGCTGCGGAAGATAAATTCAGTATTGAATATGATCTTGCAATCGCAGATGACCTTGATTCCAATGTCAAAGTAAATAGAGCTGTTGGCGGAAATGCGAATGCACGTCAAGATTTAGACATTTTGTCACAGTCGCTTAACGAGCTCGACATGCTACCTGATGGAACTTCACAAAATTACTCAGACACAATCTCAGCCATTCGCAATTGTGTTGCTGCAAGCAATGAAACTATAGCCCCTTATATTCAAGTACTAGATAATGCACTCAAGTACGATTCAAGAGAGAACCTGACATTAGTTTGGGATGACTATTCAAATAATGGCACATACGTTATAGACACAGAATTTAATGCAGTTGACGCCCGAAACAGCACAGCAGTCAATAATTCAATCGATAAAGCAATTGCAGATTATGAACAAATGATAGCGATTAGTAATCAGCAAAATCAGATTTATCACCTTAATGCGGATGATGCATACATAAAGTGGGAAACAGCATATATTGCATCATTGAAAAACTGGGAAGCATATTTTGCAAACCCATATTCGCCCGATTCTATTGCATTTATGAAAAATGAGCAACAGATGGATGCAGATATAGCAACTTTGCATAAAGCCGCCACTGATACTTATTCTGACGAAAACGAGGCTTGGAGAGATGCTAATATTGTGCAATTGGATGACAACATAAGTAGTATGGATGTTGGAGTAGGATCTAAATGTCAGCTCGCACGTCAAACAATGAAAGATAAGTTTGATGTGGCTATAGTAATTTAGATCAGAAATAAAATACGCGGCAGGTCGGATTTCCTGAGGTTGGGGATGCCAACCGAATGGTCAAGCAACAACAGTTGCGACGAGTTCAAATCCGACAATAATTAATCGAGAATAAGCGAAGTAAAATTAAAAGCGCGGCAGGTCGGATTTGAACCGACAATCCTTTCGGACTGGTTTTCAAGACCAGCGCAAT
>CAZGJY010000167.1:0-2868 GCA_964525725.1 uncultured Methanosarcinales archaeon
CGGATTCTGGTGCACGTGGTAATATTATCAACCTCGCCCAGATGGTCTCGTCGGTCGGTCAGCAGTCGCTCAAAGGTCAGCGAATCGCATCAGGCTACAATAATCGAACGCTCTCTTGTTTCAAAGAACACGACATGGGCTCAGAGGCGCGCGGATTCATCGAGAATTCGTTCAAGTCTGGTCTCTCGCCGAATGAGTTCTTCTTCGCCGCAATGACGGGTCGAGACTCACTGATGGATACTGCTCTTCGAACACCGCGATCAGGGTATCTCTACCGACGACTCGAGAACTCAATGCAGGACTTGAAGGTCGGCTACGATGGCACTGTGCGCGATGCGAATGAGAAGATCATCCAATTCAAATACGGTGAAGATGGTGTCGATGTCTCATTGTCTGAGAATGGCAAAGTCAACGTCAAGCGAATCATCGAGAAGGTCATGGCTTTGAAAGCCTAGGTACATTCAACGTAACCAACGACATCCACAAACACGGAGAACACAATGACTCAAGCAATATACAAATCATACCAGCACTTGTTGCCGGCAAAAATTTTGGACGAAGTGAAAGCGAACGTCTCAGAAAAACTAACTGAGGCAAAGCTCAAGCAAGTCCTCGACGCAGTCGTCGTCGAGTATGAAGCGACAAAGATCGCTCCTGGCGAATCTGTCGGTATCATCGCAGCAGAATCGATCGGAGAGCCGTCGACGCAGATGACGCTCAACACATTCCACTATGCTGGTGTTTCAGAGATGAGCGTCACGACGGGTTTGCCGCGTGTCATCGAGATTGCCGACGGTCGAAAGTCGATCGCGACGCCTTCGATGGAAATCCATCTCCAAGCGCCATACAACAAGGGTGACGGAATCAAGGAGCTTGCAACGTCGCTCAAGGAGAATCTCCTCGAGGATTATGCAAAGTCTATCTCCGTCAATCTTGCTGAATCGACGATCGAAGTCGAGCTTGATACCGTGCGAATGGACAAGTCAAAACTTTCGACAGAGAAAGTAGTTCTTCTCATCAAGAAAGCACTCAAGACTGCAATCATCAAAGACAAAGACAACGTCGTCACGATCAAAGCGAAAGCGAAAGAGAATGATGTCGTCTCCATCTACAAGATCAAGGAGAAAGTCAAGTCGATCTATATGTCTGGCGTCAAGAATATCACCCAAGTCTTGCCAGTCAAGCGTGGCGACGAGTTTGTCATCATCACAGCCGGAACAAATTTGAAAGATATTCTCAAATTCCCTGGTGTTGACACAACGAAGATCATCACGAACGACTTCTATGAAATCGAAGGAGCGCTCGGTATCGAAGCAGCACGGCAGTCGATCATCAACGAAATGCTTGCCGTCATAGAATCGCAAGGTCTTGCAGTCGATGTGCGACATATTATGCTTGTCGCAGATACAATGACTGTCAATGGTACTGTCAAAGGCGTCACTCGATATGGTGTCGTCTCGGAGAAATCATCAGTCCTTGCGCGAGCATCGTTCGAGACACCGATCAAGCATTTGATCAACGCAGCACTTGTCGGAGAGCGAGACCGATTGACTTCCATCGTCGAGAACGTCATGCTCAACCAGCCTATTCCAGTCGGAACTGGTCTGCCAAGCTTGCGAATGAAGCAGGATTAATTTTACTAACTTTTATTTTAATCTCTTTATCTTTTTCGTTCTGATTTTTTATTTGTGCTGATTGCTATTTGTTGAAAGTTTTTTCCCAACTCCTTTTCTAAAAATCTTTAAAGCAATCCCTGTTTCTCATATGCATGCTTTCACTTTAAGGTCATATTCCCTCTGGACTTGCAGAAGATGATGTTCGTTCGCTCATTGATGTATCACCGTATCGTAAGCAAATACGTCACCTGCTCAATAATCAACATCTCTCTCGTGTTCCGGCACATGAGTCATCACGCGAACCGTCTTGCATGGGAACAGTTGCGTATGTGACAAACGCTGTGCCACTCATCAAGCGTCTGTGGACTGCAGCAGGCCATGATTTGGAAAACCACAGTGACGGTCTGGGAAATTATGTTTGTGTACCAAATGAAAATGTTCCTGGCTATGTTGGTCGTGATCCGATGGAATTGTTTCTGCGTACACAAATCAGAGTTCCTCCTATGCGAGGAAATGTTGCAGTGCTTTCTTGGCAAAATAAAAACTCGGAATTTCTTGGATTTGGAATAGGACATTGTACGATATATTTGGGATCTCTTGGTAATGAGCAAGTTCTTTTCCAGCAGACAGACTGTGGCAAGCCTTTTTGTGTTTCAACTCTATCCAAAGAGATGAATCTTTCTGCTGAGAGTAAACGAACCCTTGTGGTCGATTGGTATGATCTACGACATTTGAGAAAATAATTTTAGTGTTCAATCTTTTTCCTAAAAATAGCACCTTTGTCGCTGGAAATTCTTTTTCGATGATTTTTTTCATAACGCTTTTATAGTTCGTAACCATATTATTCGTTATGAAATTCCTTCATACACGTTTTCGTGTCAGAGATATGAAGAAAAGCGTCGAATTCTATACGAAAACGCTTGGATTGATTGTCGCCCGGCAGACCACGTCGCCGCGCGGATTTCCGCTCGTTTTTCTGCGCGCAGATGATTCCGGTGTTGAGTTAGAATTATGTCAATTGCCCGGAGACTTTTTAATCCCGGATGATCTGATGCACATTGCATTCGATGTTGCAGACATCACAAAGTTCAAGCATTTGCTCGCAGACGGCGTGCAGAAAACGTCGTCGGGAACTGTCATTGGTTTCATTTCCGATCCAGATGGTTATGAAATAGAACTGATACAGCACTAAACTTGAAACTAAATATATTTCAGTTTATTTTGTGTGCAATTCTGGCGGCAGATGAGAATT
>CAZGJY010000168.1:0-2867 GCA_964525725.1 uncultured Methanosarcinales archaeon
GTGCAGTGGCTGCGGCACTCATCGCAGCAGCGATCGGTCGCGATAAAGTGATTGGTGTCAATCTTCCGACGCAGTACAACAGCAGCAAAACAAAAGGGATTGCTGCGCACGTCGCAAAAGAGCTCGGTATCGCATACGACGTCATACCCATCGAGAATCTTGCACGCCAGAATATCGATGTGCTCAACGCAGCAGACCTCGACGGCACTGGCAGACAGCTCAGCATGCTTAACGAAGAGAACGTGCAGGCAAAGATACGCGGAACAAATATCCTCTCAAACCTCGCGGCGAAATACGGCGCGATATTCACGAACAACGGGAATAAACTTGAGACTGCGCTCGGATATGCGACGCTGTATGGCGACGTCGGCGGCGCATATGCCCCGCTCGCAGACCTCACCAAGACTGAAGTGTTCGATCTTGCACGATACATCAACAAGCGTGCAGGAAAAGAAATTATACCTGCCGCGCTTTTGCCCGACGAATTATTCAGGTTCAAAAAAGATCAGATGCCGCCAAGCGCAGAGCTCAAAGAAGCGCAGATCGACCCGATGAAATTCGGATATCATGATGCACTGCTCGAAGCTTACACTGACTACAGGAAAAAAGGACCAGAAGATGTCATGCAATGGTATCTCAACGGCACGCTCGCAGACAAACTCCACATAAAGCCGGCGCTTTTGACACGATGGGGACTTGATGATCCAAAAGAATTCATCACAGACCTCGAATGGTTCGACACAAAATACCGAGCGAATGTATTCAAACGAATACAAGGCCCGCCGACAATAATCACGAGCAAGACTGCATTCGGGTTCGACTTGCGTGAGAGCATGCTGCCGAACGAGCAGACCCTCGCATATGAGCGGCTCAAAGAGCAGGTGCTGTGCATGCAGACATACCACGAACATAATCATGAGGATGAAAATCACGAGCGCAGATATGCGCACGAGGAGGTACCAGCATGAGCCTTAGATTAGGAATAATCGCGCGGTTTAAACCGCCGCATATCGGCGCGATAAATATGCTAGAGCATTCACTCCGATTGGCGGATGAAGCAGTGATTGGTATCGGAAGCTCGAACAAATATAATATGCGTAACCCATTCACCGCTGCCGAAACGCGAGGCATGCTTGATGCATATCTCTCTCGAAGATTCAAGAATTACAGATTTGTCGACGTGACAGATTTTGCGCATGAAGATCCAGCATATGGAGCTCAACGCTGGACTGAGTTTGTCAAAGCAAATTTTCCAGTGCACGCAATAGTCACGGCAAATAAATATGTCGCGTCGTTGTTGCAGAATGATTTTGGAATCATAGATCCAGTAAAATTGATTCCAAGCGATCAGATGATCGATCTGCGCGCGACACAAGTGCGCTACGCAATGGCCGGCGGCGATGTCTGGGAAAGATTCGTTCCGCACGAAGTTGCGACTTATATGAGAGTCTACGGTCTCGATAAGAGATTCGTGCGAGAGTTCGGCGAGAAAACATTGCAAGAATCAATACCGACGGCGACACTTGAAACAGCCGATGCAGAGAGAGCGCACACGTTCTGCGGCAATTCATGATGCAGAAAATATAATAATGTAATTTTTTATTTTTTACTCTTGAGAGAAAAGATAAATCTGCTGATGGTTCAAAAAAACTGCTCAGATTACTGAGGCAACGTCGCAGAAAAAATATCGATAGACTGCCAGAACTCATAATCTGGTCGAGATTTTTGAGCAAGACCTCGCAATTTCAAAAAATCAATCCACACTGGCGAGTTTAGGACATTATAGACTTTGAGCGGCACATCCATATGATCAACACAGACAGGCGTGACTCCCGCAGCCACAAACGCCGCTTTTCCTTCTTGTTCGCAAAGACTTGATATGTTTATCACTAATCTACCGTCGGGATTTAATGTTTCGTTCATATTTGTGATAAGGTAAGTCAATAAACCAACACCTTCGTAAGGATTATCGTCAATGCTTTTTGGCCTCGGAATATATGGTGGATTGCAGACAACAAGATCAAATTTCTTGCCTTGCATATAATTGACTGCATCGATTGTAGCAAATTGTGCTCGTGGATCAGAAATATTCTCTTCCCAACAGCCGAATGCATGCCGGTTCATATCAACGAGCGTCATCGTTTCAAGTCTAGGATTGTGATCAAGAATGTATTTCGAGATAAAACCTGAGCCTGCGCCGATTTCTACTGCCGTTCTCGCATCGCTCAAATCAATGCCGCGCAAAGCTCGGGTGAAAAGTAATGTGTCAATTGAAGGCCCCCAAACGCTCGGATATTTCTGCTGGCAAAATCGTAACGATGTTCCATCAAAAACTGTTTCACGGTTTCCACTAGAAAAGAGGGCATGGACTGTGCTGCGCAACCCGGGCGGTTGCAATTGGCTGATACGATAATCATCAGTAACGAGGACAGGTTTATCGAAATGCGCAACAAGTTGCATTTCAGAATCAGGATGAGCCGTAATGCGCTTTCCGCTTGTGTCACGATCGCGCCCCATAAATTGAGCAAGTTCGACACCTTGTGCGAAAACATCAACAGACGACAAATCAGATGCATAAACTTGTTTCATAGCCTTAACGCTGCAAAACTTATATTTAAATGCTACTACTTACAAAGGACGTCGTGACGCGTCTTATTTTCAGTCATGCGTAACACTTGGAGATTCATAGAGCAAACGCAACATTTATATATAGTGTACACTGTACACTCTCAGCGAATACGCAGCTAGACTTCTCAACGAAAAAACATCGTCGAGAATGGCACAAACTAACAAGTGTACGTTATACACGAAGAGAAAACCAAATTCAGAAAAACCCACACAAGGAGAAACAATGGCACTGCAAACAC
>CAZGJY010000169.1:0-2856 GCA_964525725.1 uncultured Methanosarcinales archaeon
ACGGCAAACTGACACAAGAAGTAAAAAAGCCGATCGTCAAACAAGTCATTCTCGACACATTGAGAAAATACAGACCGACAAAAGTATTTACCCATGACGCTGACGACATGCTCTATCCCGATCATACCGCAGTCAACAGAGTAGTCTGCGACGCAGTAGACAATTACAACAAAAAAAAGGCTGACTCTCGTCGCATCTCATTGTACACATTCAATATCTGGGCTTTCGCGATGCGACGCCGCAATACGCCCCAGCTATCGATCGATGTGACAGATACATTCCCTACGAAGATTGAAGCGATACGGGAGTTCAAGACACAGCAAGTCGCACTGATCCAATTATGGCCTGCAATACTCATACGAGCGCTCACGCACGGGTTCAACCGGAAGACAAAATACGGCGAGAATTTTTATAAAATACGATAGATGATGTGACTTTGACATTGACAAACGTTATTTTTTTGGTAAAGAGCAAATTATTACACAACAACTGATTTGGAAATGAGGCAAATGACCGCGCAGCAAACGGACGTAGATGCAGCAAATGCGACAGCAAGCGCACAAGTGACTGCTGCAGCAAAATCAGCCGCCACTCTCGCCTCCGTCGTCTCCGCAGTTAACTCATCGGCAGCTGGGCATTCGACGGCTGGATATCCAACGGCTGGGCATCATCAAAGAAAGAAAAAACTACTCATCGCATCTGATTGTTTCCTTCCGCGAATAGATGGAATCGCACGATTCCTCGCAGATATCATTCCAACGTTGACAAGCGACTTTGACATAACAGTTGTCTGTCCAGATTTTGAAGGTGAGCATTTGCCGATCAAAGACGTGCGCATCGTGCGCATTCCGCTCATCACCAGTTTTTCATTTGGTGATTTCTCGCCGGCGCGCATCGAAAAATCAGTGATGCGCCAGCTTATCGACGAGAATGATGTAGTCTGGACGCATACGCTCGCGTCGATCGGCGGAACAGCTATACAGATTGCAAAGAAGCGCAAAAAACCCTACTGCTGCTATGTCCACAGCATTGATTGGATGCTTGTCTCGCGCGCACTCTCCGAGCATAACATCATCCGCCGGCCACTCTACTGGCTGACGCTTCTCTTCGCGAAGCGCGCATTCTCGAGAGCGAATATCGTCATGGTTCCATCCAGCGAAGTCCTCGAGATATTCGAATGGAACAATGTCAATGCACCGTCGAGAATCATCCGCCTTGGTATCGACACGAATCACTTTGCTCCGCCAAAAGACAAACGCTGGGCAAAAATCGCAGTAGGTCTCGATCCGAATTCGTTCGTGATTGGATACGTCGGTCGGCTCGGCCGCGAGAAAGACGTCCTCACACTCTATCGCGCATTCCTCCAGTTCGCAAAAAAGCGGCCGACAGCGCGGCTACTCATCGTCGGAGACGGAATAGCAGACGTCAAGCGTCATATGATGTACAACGGCAAAGTCGTCCTTGCAGGCAATCAGAGCGATGTCGCACCATATCTGCAAGCGATGGATATTTTTGTCCTCCCAAGCTTGCTTGAGACAACATCTCTCGCGACGCTCGAAGCAATGGCAACGCAAGTGCCCGTCATCTGCACACCCGTCGGACTCATCAAAGAGTATATCCGCGAGAAGAAGAACGGCCTCCTCTTCCCGATCGGCAACAGTCTCATCCTCTCGCTCAAATTAGAATGGCTCGCGACAGACGCACTGACGCGTCAGCATATGGGGAAAGCTGCACGCGAGACTGTGATGAGAGAATACACGTGGCAACATACAGTCGATCAGATCAAAAGAGCGCTCGCGTCTGTCGCAAAAGAATCAGAGAAGAATAAAGCCAAATAACAGACGCAAAGCAAAAATTATGAAGAAATAATTAAGATTTTCAACATGTACGTCTCGATAAGTTCTAGCAATTCTAACGTCTCAGTCAGAATTACAATGCTCGCAGTCTATTCTTTTGATTTTGTTGATTCTGTAATCTGCGATATGTGAGTATTATCACGCCGAGCGCTATGATGCTTGCGATCATGAGCGAGATGACGATTGTCTGTGTCAGCGCAATAAGTATTGCTGCAAACAGAATGAGCCCTCCGATATACAGCAACACCTTTTTCTTGACATCAAAGTTGATGAGGACTTGCGCATACACGACGAGAAGGATGCCAAAGCAAACGCACAGAAGCGTCACGCCGCCAGTCTGCGTCAAGAGTTCATGTGCCAATGATTGTGATTGCAAAAAGCTTGCTGACGTCGACGAATTTCCAGCTGAATCTGCGCTCAATGCGAGCGATATCTGCAGCATCTTCATTGCGAAGAAGATGAATATCGCCGGCAGAACGAAAAGATATATTCCGATGTGCATCACGACGCGGGAGAGCGCGCCCTGCTGCATCGTGAATTTTGAGAGTTGGAGATATTTATCGACGTTATAGCTGCCGGTGAGGAAAGAGATGAGTGTCAGACCAAAGAAAGCCGCGCTTGCAATGAGGAATCCATTCATAATTAATCCCAGTTATAATGATCAAACAAATATTATGCTTCAAAAAAAAGTTAGAGTTTGAGGCTGACAACTTTTGAAACGCCGTCAGTGTCCATCGAGACGCCATACAAGGTGTTCGCTGCTGAGATGACGCCGTCGTTGTGTGAGATGACGATATACTGCGCGCGCTGGCTGTATTGCTTGATGAGCTCGGCGAGCTTTTCGGCGTTCCGCTTGTCGAGCGCCGCATCGACTTCGTCCATGATGTAGAACGACGCCGGTTCGTTCTCCTGGATCGCGAAGATGAATGCGAGCGCGGTCATCGTTTTCTCGCCGCCGGAGAGCGAGCGGATATCCATAAATTTCTTTCCTGCAAGTTTG
>CAZGJY010000170.1:0-2828 GCA_964525725.1 uncultured Methanosarcinales archaeon
CTAGTTCATTACAAGCTCCAATCAAAATGTTTCCGCCACCACAAGTTGGTGCATGTGCACAATCCTGCACGGTATCCTGTCGATTACCGCAGCTATCGTACCAAGCTAAACTTGTTGTCCCACCACAACTTTGGTATGAATGTGATGTGCAAGTATTACATGCTGCTGATCCAGGAGAGCCCGAACAGCCATTTCCGCAACTCGTTGTTGTTTGCGTACAAGAAGTACCGCTGCAGATACCACCAGTCACGAGCGTACTCCCACCACAATAAGGATAATTAGGCACACTTAACGCAGAAGGACTCGTGCAATCAAGCGTACCTGTTCCACAAGTCGTTGCACCCGGCATACAGCCACCATTGATATTGAGCGTGTTGCCGCTGCATGAATTTGCTGCGTTACACGTAGTTGCTACATCATTCGGATTTCCATCGCTGTCATACCAATAAATATTTCCATTGTGACATGATTGGCTATTGTGGTATGTATAACAGCCCGACGGATCAGTACAACTGCTCGATCCGTATGATCCAGACCACGAGCCGCCCGCTTGACAAGTCTGTGACTCAGAATCGCCACCGCAAGATTGTCCGCATGACGGATTGCTCGTCGAATACATCGTTCGAGTCGATGCACTACAACTCGTTCCACCATAAGACCCGCTCCATGTGCTGCTCGCTTGGCAAGTCTGCGTTTCTGATTGACACGCAGTTCCGCAAGCGACGCTGAGCGTATTATATCGAGTTCGCGTGACACCGAGATATATACCTGAGTTGCTATCGTCACAATCGCCTGCAGTCTTTGGTGTCGTCGACCAACCTGCGCCAGGTGATGTGCAAGATGATTGTGGTGCAACGGGAGTATATCCGTCGCCATCTGCGTCGAGATACCATGTGAGAACAGTGCAACAAGCGCCGGCAGTCACGCCGTTCGGCAAATGACTCAAGAAATTATTCCAGTCAGTACAACTGCCGTCGGGAACGAAAATATCTGCGCCGCCAGCGATGTTATTTGTTATTTTCTGGCAAGATGTTGTACAACCGAGCGCAGAAACGTCGACTGTCGTCGCGACGCCGGCTGTCGCTCGGATCGCGAAAGCACTTGAGATGACGAGGAGAAAGAGGAGACTGAAGAGAAGAAAGGGCAAAGAGACAGAAAAAAAAACAGAACGAGCTGTGACGAAACGCATCGTCACTTCCTTCCGGCTTTGAGAGCCTCGATCTCTGCGCGCAACGACTGGATCTGCTGCTGCTGTGCATCAATCTGTTTTTGTTGTGTCTGGACTGCAGAAATGAGAGGTGCGATGAGGTTTCCATACTCGACAGATTTGTAACCGTCTGAACCCGTTGTGACTGCATCAGGAAGAACGGCTTCGACATCTTGCGCAATCAGACCATAGTGTGTCCGCGTGTCGATGCTTTTGTTTATCCATTGGAATGTGACCGGTCGGAGTTCCATGATTTCTGCAAGAGATAATGAATTATCGAGCGGCGTGACATTTGTCTTGAGGCGCGCGTCCGAAGTGTAGAGGAATGATGCCGAACTTATCGACGTTGTGACGCGAGCAGTGCCTGTGACATCGAGCGTGTATGATGCGCCCGTCGTATTTATACCAACTTTTCCTGTCGTGTCGATTGCAAGTCTTGTCTGGCCTGCAGTCTGATCATAGATGAAAAATCCTTCGCTCGTTCCGCCGCCATCAAGACCGAATGTGAATACTTGATTGTGTCCGTTCGTGAAGAGTATCGACGATTCTGCGTCGTTTGAATTTGTGATTCCGAATTGCGGGTATGCCGTGCTGAGAACATCAAGTCTTCGATATGGTGTTGCTGTTCCGACGCCAACATTGCCTGACGCAGTATTTATTGTCAATGCACGAACCCAGCCCGTGTTTGGCGTCGTCAAATTATACGACGGGTTGACAAAAATATTTGCGCCATTAATATCCGAGAGAATGCTTGTCGCGTTGCCGCCAGAGCTTGATGATGACCGCGAAACAACATCGCCGACGACTTCGAGCGCTTTTGCTGTTGTCGCTGCGCCGACTGCAAGTTGGGTCGGGAAATAACCGCTATAGACGGATGAATTGATGATGATTGGAGCTGCGGCTGCGGCTTGCAGAAGAACGAGCAATACAACAGCAAATACTGTTACGCGAAAAAACAGTGATGATAGTGATTCAACATATTCCCTACCCATGAAATACCAACCTCTTTTGTCCATTTTGCGCCAACTTCATTTAAATACTTTTCGACGACAAAATATGTGAGCATCCAGACATTGAACGATGCGCCATACTACGTTTTTTGCCATGCCACGTTACTACTCAGCACTTACCGTTGTATTCAAATTTAGCTAAATATTTTTGAAAGTACGTTTTTGCAATGCATTCATTGACGAAGGTGATATCTTTCCCGGTCGTCGTTTTGCCGCACACAAAATCATGTGTGTCCAGACAATCCGTCCCAGGAATTATTGCGCCAGTCTCTTCACAAGTTCCATAGTAATATTGCCCATATTGCGCGAATTGTATTGGAACAAAATTGAAATTTTGATAGGTGACATTATTGCTGCCGCAAATAAATTGGGTAAAATTTGAGCAACCTTCGGGTTTAATGCACGTTGTATTCACAAATGACGGAACAATTACGTGCATTATTTCGTTGGTGACATTGCCAACATATTTGCCTGATGGTATGTAAACTCGAGTCACATTTGTTTCGTTCTTGAGACTAGTCGATCCACCGCCGACTGTTGAACCATTCGAAGCAGAATTATTTCCGGCAGCAGGTACTGTTTGCAGAGGAGAATGATTGAAGACTGCACAT
>CAZGJY010000171.1:0-2806 GCA_964525725.1 uncultured Methanosarcinales archaeon
TCGTGTTGTTCTTAGTAGACAGATAACAAGAAATTGTGAGCATCATACTGAGTATCATGCAGAAAATCAAACAGAGCTTAATGCAACAGAACGTAATGTTCAGCCCAATTTCCCAATCGACGCCATTTTCAAATCAACAGAAAATGTGTGAGTATTATATTCAAATTGTTTAGGGATCAACGCAACAACTTGCGCTCGCGCTGCATCGCCTAATTTGTCTCTTGATTGGATTCTCGCCGCAATCACATACGAATCTCCGACGCGAGAATGCCCATATCCTAACTGATATCCCAACGCCTTGACTTGCGGCTCGAATTTTTTCCCGAAAGCATCAACTGCTTCACCAACCAATTTAGAGTCAATTGTCATATAATTCAGCGCAAGTTGGACAAATATAAAGTTTTCTTATTATTGGTATTTGTTTGCTTATGCTATGGTATACGTTGTTCTTTTTTCGGCTGATGGATTTGTTGAGAGAGGTCGAGATAGATGCTTGCCCATGACATTGATTCGTCGCTCTGATAATATTTTGATTTGTATGGTGTGCCGTCTTCGTTGAAGAGTTCGAAGAAATTCTTGTGCTTTGCGACGAGTTTCGTGTACGTATCGAGATGTTTCGCTGTGGCTCGCTTGTCGGTCTGCGCAAGAACCGTGAGATAACAGAGTCCGAGATGGATCCACAATGTCGTTCCTTCGTAGTTCGGCACGAGAAGCGAGGGAATGAACAACTCTTTTTTCTTGTCGCGGACTTTTGTGTATTTTATCGGGAATGGATACGCCAGCTGCTGCTCGTCGATCTTTTTGTTCGCGAGCGCCCAGATTTTTTTGTCGCGCTTTTTTGCGTCGAAGATTTTTGTGTAGAATGGGAAAAACTGCGCGTCTGAACTTGCGACGTCGCTGTAGAGATCGTCTTTGAAATATGTTCCCGTCCAGAATCGAGTGAGGATCTGCTTGCGCATGTCGATAGCTTTGCTGTGTTCGGTTTTTGTTTTTGCCGCTTGCGGCAGTTCGTAGCCGAGCTGCTGCATTGTTGTGATAAGCCAGCCGACCATGCAATTGTCGTAGCAGGAGCTCTTTCGAACATAATGATCTTTTATCGATGAGAATGCACCTTTCTCTTTGACGAGATGCGTGTTCTTATCGAAGACTTTTTCGAAATATATTACCGCCTGCTTCTCGATGAACGATTTGTTTTTTGTGATCAGTTTTTTGTCGCCGCTGACTTGCAGTGCATGCAGTAGGAATGGAAGACTGTCACAAGCGAATGCGAAGCAGTCGATCGCCTGCGCGCGCTTCGTTATTGTTGTTGTTATTTTTTTATTGTGCGAGAAAATATCGAGCGCCCAGGAAAGTGTCGCGCGGACTTCTCTTGTGTATCCGAGATTGCAGAGGGATTGCGCGCACATGCCAAAGTCCCGGCAGTAGAACGCCGTGAAGTGACCCGTGCTCACTTGGAAATAGACGCCGTTCCAGCAACGGCTGACGATATATCTGCAGATTTGCTTGGGCGTTCCTTCGTATCGCGTGTATGGCTTATCCGATCGATGGAACATTTTCATCGCTTCTTGCAGATGTGCGAGTGTGTAGACCATGTGTGCATTGCTTTGCTGTTCGGTTATTATCGCAGTTATTATCGCGCAATCTAAATAAAAGTATTGCTAAAGTATCGTGCTCATCCTCAAGATCTTCACTCGAGGTACTTTGACTTATCTTTCAATTAGTCTTCCAATTCCGTGATGCATTGTAACATTTAAATAACGGACAGCGCCATTCACAATTGCAAACAAGTGTTTGCATGCACACATGCACTTCCCGATAAACTTCGTCATTGGCAATACGACAATCCCTTCTCATCTCGTGTTTGATATCCTCGCATATTACGTCGGTCTGTCTCTTTTCTTCCGGCTGCGAAAGACGTATGCTGATCAGCTCAGTGTGGTCAATCGACAGTTAATCATTGTCGCCGCGATTGGCGGCGCATTCATCGGTGCAACGACGCTTGGTGCCGTCGAGCATTTTTCATCGTTCCTCCATCCGACGAATTGGCTCTATTACTTGAGCAATAGGACAATCGTCGGCGGTCTTCTCGGCGGTTGGATTGCTGTCGAGATCGTGAAAAAGATAATCGGCGAGAAAAAGTCGTCAGGCGATATCTTTGTCTTCCCGCTCATTTTCGCGATGGCGATCGGGAGGATCGGCTGTTTTCTGACGGGTGTTTCTGACATGACTGTCGGCAATCCCTCTTCGCTCCCTTGGGCGATGGATCAAGGGGACGGAATACCTCGGCATCCGACGTCGTTGTATGAGATTCTCTTCCTGCTGTTGTTCGCCGGAGCTTTGTATTGGTGGTATTCGCGCAAGAGACGACGCAAAGACAGAAGAGCCGTCAAGTATGAAGATGGAATGTTGTTCAAATATTTCCTCACTGGCTACTGCATCTTCCGCTTCTTCATCGAATTCATCAAACCCGTCGAACCAATAGTATTCGGTTTGTCTTCCATACAGCTCGCTTGCGCGGCTTGCGTGCTCTATTATCTTATCGTGCACGGACGACGGATGTTCGAACAATTAATAAGTTAGAAATTAAGATAATCAACATTATTTTGAACATTAAAACAATATTTTTTCAATCACAGTATAATTAGACAAACAACTATTTGAAATAAATATGAGCATCCAACCATGGGCAAAGAAAGACCATATATCTATTACGATTTGACAACGACACTTTGCGATGTGTGTCTGCGGCAGATTTTTGGCAAGATTGTCTTTGAAGATAATAACGTTTTCATGCTCAAACATTGCG
>CAZGJY010000172.1:0-2795 GCA_964525725.1 uncultured Methanosarcinales archaeon
GGACCCGTCATCGCAAAAGACATTGCTCAATTCGGATCGCATATCCACAGCACCATTGTTGCACAAAAGATTAACTATATTGTTTCCTTTGAGCGAGATATGGATACTATGTCAACCGGTTTTGAAGGCATGGGACTTCCTAACATTCGCTCAATTATCACAACTGAAAAGCTTGGTGGTAAAAATCCAGACTCAGTATATTCACAAATTGTAAAAATAATGGAAGCGATCCCATTTACATCAGAGATGCGACAAGTCGGACCAATCCGTCACGGAATTTTTCAGCAAATGGTCAAGAATAGAATAAGAGACCATTATGGTCAGAATTACAACCACAGATTATTCATGGATCTGGTATATCAAAATAATATCATTCAAGCATTACCTGAGGATAATTCAACTCTGGACGGAAAATCTGTTTTGTTTGCAGATATTGGTTTCAAAGGAACAATTCCATACTTTTCAGCCGCAATGCTCGAACAATCACACACAAACGCAAAAGCGTATGTCTGCTTATATTATTCGTTTGGCTCAGGAGAGAACAGCGATGTCCCATTCGCAAAATTCGTCCCTCGTTTCACGTCAGATGAATCATCGTTCAAACGTCACAACAGCGAGAAGATACAACGATTACTCGTCGGCCGCGGCGATCCATCAGGAAAAAGAACAATCAGACGTGTGCAAGAACAAGACGATCTGCACGATTTATTCGAAGTCTGTTTGCGTCATCATTATGCTGCGCAAGCAAAAGATTATGTGTCTCAATTGAATTGAAGATTACAGAGAACGGTCTAAAGTAGAACATTCTGCAATTCTATAAAAAAAGTAATTCGTTAATTAGTGCAATCCCATCAATTTTCTTATTCCGAGCGAGAAGCAGATCGCACAGATGAAATATGTCAAAAGATATCCGAGATTGAAGAGTCCAAAGACGTTAATGATGACCTTTGAATTATTGTGGATCTGTCCTTGGACGAACGATGCACTGCCTGAGAATGGGACTACTGGTTTTGCATAGACTTGATCGTTTGAGATGATTATCTGCTGCGTGACTTTCTCGCCGTCTTTTATGAAATCCATATTGTATGTCCCGGCTGCACCTTCCACTTCCCATGTTGCACTGTGGGTCGCATTGTTCACATCTTGGCTTTCGTTCCCGATAATTTCCATGCCGAATGGCACTTGCAATTGCACGGTGCCGACTTCTGCTTTTTGCAAAAAGACCGTCACGTTGACTGGCATGCTTGGATGGATCGGATCGTATGCAAGATGCCCCGTCATCCAGCCGAGGATGATGAGGACGGGAATCATTGTGATGAGCGTCGGTTTGAACGACTGCTTCATATAATCGAGATTCTTCTTCATCATCTCAGACTGTACTTCGAGCATCTTCGAGGAATTGTCCTTATATTTGCGGACTTCGTTCTGCATGCGCTTCATGTCTTCTTTGAGCGCTTTCATCTTGTGCTGGTCAGTGAATATTTTGTAGACCCATGCGTTGAAGAGCGCGATGAAGCAAGAGACGACAGCTACGGCGAGAAGCGGATGTATCTGCAGCAACGGATGCATGACAGGATTGAGAAAACTTGTTGCAGTGTCGATCCAGCTCATGTTTTGTTACCAGTAGTTATCTTGCCGTGTTATCTTGAATTGTGATGCCACCTTGGCATCAAATCATCAGTTAGTTTACGACAACAAAAAAAGCGCCTTGGTAATATTAATCAGGAGACGACCCGATTCATGCAGGGTCGTCGACGCTCGCTCCACGAAGAATGAGTGGGAGTTTACCGCGCTTTTGTTGCTCGTGAACAACGAAATTGAAAATAAAAATATAATTTTCTTTTCTAATTTATCTGCCCATGAATTTGCGCATCGTCGGATTCATGTCCATCATGTGCTGGCGTGCGATGTCTTCATAGAATTTGTAGACGATCATGATCGCGAGCAAGAGACCAGTTCCGCTGACGACGGCGCCTGAAATGTCGGCGATCGATGAGATGAAACCGACGGCAAGACCGCCCATGACTGTCAATGGTCCGATGTATCGATTGAGGATATGTTCGACAATTCTCGGATCGTTTCGGAATCCAGGAATCTGAAGACCCGACGACATGATTGTCTTTGCCTGGCTTTTTGCATCCATACCCGATGTCTGCATCCAGAACCATGCGAAGATGAGAGAGCCTACCATCATGATAAGCATGTAGAATAATGCTTGACCGTATGATTGCCAACCAATGACGAATGAGCCTGCATTGATGAGGTCACGCAACAAATGCGGCGGCGAAAACCATGTCGCGATGCTTGCCGCTGTCTGCGAGCCGAAGCGCGTCTGCACAAAGTATGATGCAAGACGGATGTTGGCGAGCAGTGCTGCGACGAGGATGACTGGTGTGTTGGATGTGTACAAAAAGTTGAGCGGCCATCTGATGCCCATGCCACGGACGCGACCGAATGAGAGTGGAATCTCGACTTTCATCGACTGGAAATAAACGGCGAGCAGGAAAACAAAAACCGTGGCGAGAATGCCTGCGATCGAGAGCGCGAGCGTCGCGCTATCCGCGCGTGCGAGCGCTTGGAAAATCGCCGGAACTGCACCGACCATGTATTCTGAACCTGTCGTCTTGAATGGCGAGAAGAGCTGGATGAAGAGCGATTCTGCAACACCGGCTGCGATGAAGAGACTGATACCCGAACCAAGACCCCATTTTGAGACGAGATCGTCGAGAAGGATGATGAGGAATCCGCCAAGGATGAGTTGAATGACAAGCGCAAACTCAAGACCTAGATACATA
>CAZGJY010000173.1:0-2778 GCA_964525725.1 uncultured Methanosarcinales archaeon
AAGCAATGGCTCAGATTGTGCCGACGTCAGGCTTTGCAAAGCAAGCAATGCAGCTATCACAAACAGAGCTCGTGAGAAGAAACGTTTCTTTGGCGGAGTTCGGATAGGAATTGTCCGCTGTATTTTTGAGAAATAAGTGTCTATTTCGTCTAGGGCATCGAGCTCACCGCGCCAAGCCACAGTGAAGGGATCAAAAGTAACATCGCTAACATCACGCTGCTTCAAAAGACTTTGAATGACAGCTTCAAGTTGTGGAATAAGAAACTTGAGGTGGTTGATAATCGCAGAGAAGCTTTCATTTGTTTCGCCTTTCTGCGATTTGTAACTGTTTGCGAGATTGAGACGATCGAGAAGGGATTTAGTTTGAGTATAAATATCAGTATAAAACGGCAACTCTTGGGTTCGTATAAATTGAACAAGGGATGTGTTCTTCTCCGCTACTAATTGTTTCTTTGCCGTCAGAAGTGTTGCCGCCTGATTGCACGCAGTGTTCATTGCGCTTTGAAATACTGCAAAGTTTGGCTGAGGCATAATCTTTGTTTTCTTGAATGCGGCTATATAAATTTTTCAATCGGGTTATTTATTTCTTTTATTTATCTCTTTCAGTTAACTATAAAAACCAGCAACTCAATACGTGAGAGCATGATACACATAAATTATCTCGCGGTGCTGCTTGCAGCAATAGCTAACTTCGTCATCGGATTCATCTTCCACAGTCCGCCGATAGGCAAACTCTGGATGAAACTTGCAAACATCAAAATGACAGGCAAAGAGAAGATGTCTGACATGGTTCCGCAGATGATCAAGAATCTCGTCGCAAATTTTGTGTTTGCGATCGGTATTGCAGCAGCTTATGCGCTTGCGATAACATCGTCAGCAGTCTCTGGCAGCAACATGTTTCTCGGCATGCATGCGGCGATTGCAGTTTGGCTTTTGTTCCTTGTTCCAACATCATCTGTGGAAGTCATCTGGATGGGAAAATCGTACAAACTCTGGCTCTATGAGATCGGTGTCTCACTCATAACATGCATCGCAATGGGCGCAATCATCGCAGCGATGTAATCTTTTTGCATAAATAAATGCGCGATAACATTTGGAGGTAATATGATGGTTTGGCTGACACTTATCGAGTTATTCTTTGCAGGAGTCTTTGCAGCGAACAGCATTCCGCATTTTGTCAGCGGCGTCTGTGGGCGGAAATTTCCGTCTCCGTTCGCGAGTCCTCCGGGAAAAGGATTATCGTCATCCGTCGTGAATATGTTCTGGGGTCTTGGAAATTTTATTGTCGCATGCTTATTGTATATTGCAGCAAGACCCGTGCAATTCGGATTCACATTTGAGACTCTTGCGATTCTTCTCGGCGCAGTTCTTATCTCATTTCAACTTGCCAGTCATTTCGGCAGCTTGAATCTCAAGTAAGGAGTGCCTGATTCTTGCAATAACTATTTCTGAAGAATTTGTTGGATGTTGATTAGCACAGTTCGCGCACGCGCAGCATCAAAGTCCTGGAATAATGTGTGAGAATTTCTTTGCGAGAGCAAGATTGTGCAGCGAGAGGAATCCGATCGATATCGCGCCGAGCAGAACGGTGCGGAACATGAGCATCTGTGACGGAACAATCGTCGCATTCTGCGTGTCGAGCAAGAATTGCTTGCTGTAATCTTTGAGCGTGTAATTTTCTCCTGCATATGCGACCTGGCTGAGATCAGTCGCTGAACGTGTGAAGACAAGCCACGGAGTGCTGTCGTTCTGCCAGTGGATCGCGATTTTTTTTGTGCCGGGATTGAACACGAAGTCTGGTAATGATGCGAGCGATATTGTCGTTTTATTGATCACACGATCATCCGCGTCGAGCTCGATGACTTGGACTTGTTGCATGAGATATTGGTTTGTAGTGTTGCCGCTTGCAGAGACTGATCCGTTCGTAGCATTTGCATTCTGCTGGGATTGGGTTACATTCTCGATGATGCCAGTGATCAAATCGTTCAAAGATGGAGGAGTTGTATTAACGCTGTTGCTAGCGGGAACAGCATTCTTGCTCAAAGAAAGAAGGAGCATTGTGTCTGACGTGCTTGGGACCAATCCTTGAAACAACGTTATATTGCTATTTGTATAGATTGAGTCTTGTGTCGTTGCAATCTTTGCAAAGACAGTTGCGCCATCCGCAAGACTTATTTGTGTGTCAGTAGCCGAGTTTGGGAAATAATCTTCTGCGTCTTTTGCAGGATATGTTATGACATCGAGCTGCATGATTGAATTGAGGTTTGTCGCCTGCACTGCTGCGAATGAATACGGATTGCTTGCAAGAACTGATTGCAGACCTACGCAAAATCCTGGGACTTTATTGATGTCGATTGCCATCGACATATCTTTCTGCAAGACGACGCGATTCTCGCACCAGCTCGAAAAAAACGTCGGATTTTGGTTGCTTCCTGATCCGCCGCCAGCATAGATTGCGCTTCCGCTCGGCGTGCTATTGATGCTGTCATCCAAGATTTGCACAGACGTGCCGATGACTGCGAATCCCGTGAGTCCGGTATAAAAAAAAGAGATGATATAGAGAAAGATTGCGATTGCAGTTATACTTGCGGCAAAAATGACTTTTACAGTATGCTTTGTCATGAGTGTGGACTCGCAACAATTTTATCAAGTTGAGGTTTTATCTACTTATCGGTCTGAGAAAAAAGCAATGAGCGTTATTAAGATGGAAAATTAAAACATTAACTGCTGCGACGGTTTACGTCGCGCTGACGTCGAGGAAACCGGCGCACGCACCAG
>CAZGJY010000174.1:0-2772 GCA_964525725.1 uncultured Methanosarcinales archaeon
TGACGAGTTGCGGTTTGCTATTGTCCGTAATCATGTCGTCATCGCTAATTGTGTCTCGCATGCCGATGTATTCGCTGTAATATTGAATCATTGAGCCGTTTGTCCAACCGTAACGATATTTCATTTGGTTTTCAGAGCGATAAATTGGAAGATAGTGGCAGACACTATTGTGTCTGAAATCATACATAGTGATTCCTTTACGAACCAATACTTTGTTGTAGATTTGCTTGCAAACGGTGCCCCTTTTGAGGGCTTTGTAGCCCAAGAAAGCGACCATCCTCGTCATTACTTGGTATGTCTTGGAGAAAAGGAAATCTTCGGGCTGTAATTTGGCGTGTGCGATATATCGCTTGATGAGGTCAGAACAAATCATTAATTTAATTTTTCTACCGAATGTTTTACTCGTTTCTTCCCTGATTTGCAAGAAGACGTAGTTAGTATCAGGTACTGGCGTAATATCTTTGACTCGGACATTCATGAGTTCTTTGGGTGCTCGTATCCCCGAGTCAAATAAGAAATAGAGGAGAGATTTATAGTAAAGTGAATTTGTTAAATCAGCCATTAACTCAACATCTTTTAATGTGAAATGTTCCCATTTTGGCTTGTCATTATTTCTTGTATCAATATGTTCGACTACTGATTTTATTCCTTGCGTTCTCGACATCCATCTCCAAAATGCGGAGAATACTTTAGCGTATGTTGCGACGTGTTGATATGGCTCGCCAGATTTATTCTTGACGACACCGTCACGCATTCCTTGAAAGAATCTGATTGCGTCATCTTCATCTATATTGAGAATTTCTTTATTGCTGAATTTCTCAATCATGACGATTAAGTTTTCTGTACGGTTCTTGATATTGTACAAATGATTATAACTTCTAGCACCTCGTGGCGAGCCTTTAGCAATATTCTTGCCATGCGTCATATCGAGCAAATACTGAGTGACCAACTTCGAGAGCTCTGGCTTAAGAAGCGTAAACGTGGCGTAATTTATTTGTCCACTATAATAGCCAATTCGGTGTAGCCATCTGTCATGGTCGGACTTGCGTCCGTACGGGTCGATTTCTGTTTCTCCGCTTGTTGTTTTGATTACTTGTCGCATGAGTCGTCGTCCTGCTGGGCACCTTTTAAAAAAGTCGGCGACCACGTCTGTGTGACAGTCTGTATCGTGCAGATTGGTGTCTGCATCATTTTGGATAAATACCCATTGACATGAGTTCGAATTGCTTGTCTTTTGGTATCAAGTGCCAACTGTGTAGCAGAATTTCCTTGAATTTTGCTATCGTTATGGTAATTGTTGGTTCGTTCATTTGTTCCTCCTATCCTCTTGAAAGCCTTACTTTTTGCAACATTCATTCGGAATATGATATCAAACGGGTCGCTTTCATTTATCGCTAGATCTCCGAGTTGTATATACAAAAGAATAGAAGATTTGCTATTATGTCGTTCGGAATATGTAGAACTTTCTTTCATAAAAGGACTACGGTCGCCATGACTTATGTACAAATCTGTTAGAAAGGAGGGCTCTGTTTCCATAAATTTGGAACGACCGCCATCATTCAAGTAGAGTCCTCGGAAGCGAGGGGGCTCAGCTACTGATTGTTGTGTATTTCTCATATCTACTAGCCTATGTTTGTAAAACAATAAGTATGAATCTCGGAGAACTGGCTCCATAGACGTATGTTTGTTAGAATATATAGGAGGAATTCGGAAAAGCGATGTCTCTTTTTGAAATTTTTTCATAGAAACGGAATGGTCGGCATTTCCTATGTAGTGACCTCGGAGTATAGGCATACATGGAATCGTCCGCCATGTTTTATGTAGAAACCTCGGCGTTGAGCCGTCTCTGTTGTTCATAGAAATTGAGAAGTCGCCATTTGCTAAATAGAAACCTCCGATTTGAGATATACACGAATGTTGAGTTATTCTGCGAAAGTTCTTCTCTGGACAGTAGTATCTTTATAAATCAATGATTATTGCTTTATTATATTGACATATATTAGAAAAATTGGAACTGGAACTATAGGCGATAAGGCAGAACAGCTTCTTGCCAAAGAAGAAATAGCTCTTGCTACAGGCTTTTCATTACCAGAACGAGTTATGATTGGTCAAGATGCTTTCGATCATTTTTGGTCAAATGCAAATGACTCAGCGTCTGCCTCACAGGCACTGACTCACTTAAAGCATAATGCTTCCGCATCCACAATTTATGGCGATTTGAACCTTAATCATCCACTGTTAGTCGTAAGATCATCTGCAATTGGCGACGCTACAGGAATTGGCATTTATGATTCAGTTGTTGTGCCTAATAATGTAACTGCATTTGTAAAAGGAATTGGAAAAGTATTATCTAGTTACTGGAGTGAAAACGCAAAGGCGTTTAGACAACAACTTAATCTTCCAGCAAATGCTGGAATTATAGTTGAACCTCTTGTCGGAGATTCGTTCTCCAATGGAACATTCTTTGCACCACCACTATCAGGTCATGGATTCACTTCAAGATTTGGTAGACCTGGATACCTTGCATTCACTAAAGGATTTGGCTGTGCTGTAGATGGGCAAAACTGTATTTCTTTAGACGAAGAATTATTGACTGAAGGCGACGACAAATTTGGCGCTGCTCTTCTACAAAAGCAAGAAAGAGCTTATTACTTTGGAGGAGCCATTGAGCTCTCGGAAAATCCATTTATTAAATATCACGGAGGATTTGATGGACATGAACTCTACGGGCAGTTCATTTCCGCAAAAGATGGCGCTTCTAAACAAGCATTT
>CAZGJY010000175.1:0-2766 GCA_964525725.1 uncultured Methanosarcinales archaeon
CAGCGACTCAGACAGAGGAATTGAATTCATTCAATAAATTCGGCAAACCATTAACATCATATGTACAAAGGATATTGAAAAACTAAAAAGTTCTTTTATAGAGCGGCAATTTTGATTGAGGATCAGGCTTTCCATTCGCGCCAAGCGGCATCAGCTGCGATTTTAGCGCTCGTTGAAAATCTAGTCCTTCTTCGTCAGATGTGGGCGCGATCATCAGACCACCTATTCGCAGACAGTCAATTGTCTTGAAAGCGAATAGACGTTGTTGCTCGTTCGTGAGATATTGTGCAACATTAGCCGCGATAACAAAATCATATGTCTGCATCGGTGTCTGGACGGTAAAATCCATTTCTTCAAAATCCAATCGTTGCATCAATCTTGGTTTGAGAGTATATCCCGTCTTTGTTTCAGTCAGTAATTTTGCGAACGGCAATCTCTGTTGAACACTTATTTTTTTGGCATAGTCGCGCGGTATAGACATCCAATTCTCAAGGACTGGCGGTTGCACTTGGTGCGGAATGATTCCAGAACGAGCAGCATCAAGCCCTTTTGTCACTCGATCAAAACCAGTGATACGATAATCCCAATTTCTTTTTTTTAATTCTCGCTCTAAAAAGAGCGCGACGCTCACACAATCGTGCCCATAACTGCAGCCGAAAGACGCGACATCTACTGTTGCACTTTGCGGAGAAAGGGAACGCACTGCAACGTCAAATAATTGCGGATACCGCAACAAGTATGTCAATTGATTATCCGCAAAGAGAATATGATCGCGAGAGTCAAGTGCGGCGTGACGCTGCATGACATCGAACATCTGTTGCGTGAAGTGTTGCAGATTTTTGATTGCCATACGTATGCACATTTATCGTCACTTAGCAGTGACTTATAAATGTTTGTGAACAAGACTCGTCTTTTTGAAAAAGTAAACAACAATACTACAGTTAAATTTGAAACGATTTTTGCATTATGAAAACACTGCATTATGAAAATAAATTGCAGAATAAAATGCAAACAGAGGCTGAAACAAATGACAAAAAAATAGTGCTTACTCTGGTTCGCCGGTACCAAGCTGGACATGTTTCGTCCATTGCGGCGCTTGCTTCTCGAATGAGCGATATGCTTGTCTCATGTGATCGTCGTATCTGAATTGGACTCCGCGCCCAGTACGTAATTCAAGATTGTATGTCATGTGCGCAGCGTCAGTGTGCAATTCCCACGGAGTTTGATGACCAAGCATCAATCCTGCAGAATAGCTATGTGGATTTTCACTATTCGCAAGATCGATCATCAGGTTTGCATTGTTGTCCTTGAATCGTTTGAAACGATCAGAAAGACCGAGGATAGTTATGGCATCATGCATTTCGGGTGCGGCATAAAATCCGACTGGTGCAAGCAATGTGTCTTTTTTGCATGGTCGCTGACGATTGATGTCACGTGCTTCGGCGAGTGCCATATTGTTCCAGTAAACGCTTGTGTGGATTTTTTCAGGATATCCCCGAGGTATATCGTAACGATTTTTTTTCCCCTTGAACGCAGTAGCCAATCGCTCTTCGACTGATCTATATCCGTCGATAATCCCTTCTTCTGGAGGAAGCGTGACGCTAGTCACAACTTTATCAGCAAGCTGATCAGTATTGACGCCATGAGCGCTGATGTATTGCACGCCGCGCGAGAGGAATTCGTCTGCCCAAGCCTTTGTCATGTCTGTCGCGCTTGAATGCCGCATCATGTTTGGCATGAATTTCTGCAATTGTGCACGGGTTTCATCCGAAATTTTCTGGAATTCAGGCAACGTGCCAAATGCGCTGAGCACTTTGAGCGTGTCTGCCCATTCGCGGCCTGTCATGATGATGCCGAAATTTGTGAGCGCTGCCATCGGCAGTGTATATCGCACGCGATCCATCGCGTAATTGCGCACCATCCGTTCTGCTTCTTTTGGTTTGGCGTCTGAAGGAATACGTGCGAGGGACCGATCTTTTGCAACTTGTGCGGAGAGATACTCGCCTGTCAATCTGCTCAGCTCGAATCCTTCGCGCAAATTATCAAACCATCGTGCATGGAATCTTTCGGGAATACCTAGAGATGCCGGATTTGCGACTCCGCCTGATGTGAAATCACAGAAACGCGTACTTGTTTCTTGACCGTCTTGCTTTGCTTGAACAAGAAATGTCAGATAGGGAACTAACATCGATACTTTATCGAAACCGACCGGAATGCCACCAGTAAGACCGCCGATGCTTGCATGACCATAATCGATGAATTTGAGGATGCGATCCTTCATCTTTGCAGTGTCGGCCGGATCAAGATCTTTTATGTCGTCGAGAATCCGTTCGAGTCCATCGCCAGTGCGGCTGAATCGTGCGAACATCGCAGCCATGACTTCGGGAGGAAGTTTGAGCCCTTCAAAATGCTCTGTCGAAAATGATGGTACGAATGTGCGGACTTTCGGTTCAAAGGTTTTTACATCAGACATGTTTGTGGATCCCATTCTTCTTTTTTACTTCGTTGCTTTTTTACTTGCTCCTCTGTTTGCTTGCGTCTCAGCAAGTTTGTGCAAACAACTCGCCTTAAATAGTTTTCACTTATAAGTCGTATCTTTTGCAATATGCGATTTGAAATAAATTGTTTGCATCGTTGTGTTTGGATGCAAGCTTTTAAACATGAAAATTTATCTTAGCAAGTATAGGCAAATAACGCAGTAGAAGAGAGCACAATGGCGCGCAGTGATGCATTCCTCAAGGCTATGACGGCAGTCGACAAAATTCG
>CAZGJY010000176.1:0-2759 GCA_964525725.1 uncultured Methanosarcinales archaeon
ACGCGAGAGCTCGTCTCCGCGAACAAAGAGCTCACGCGTCTGAGTGCGCTCAAATCAGAATTCGTCTCGACGATATCGCACGAACTGCGCACACCGCTCACGTCGATCATTGGCTATCTCTCGCTCCTCGAGTCGAAACGTCTTGGCCCGCTCACCGCGAAACAGAAGCAATCGATCCAGATCCTCTCAGAGGAATCCAATCGTCTCGCTTCGCTCATCAACGACATTCTCGATCTCTCACGGCTTGAAGCGAACAAATCGACGCTCCACATCACGCAAGTTCCCGTCGACGCACTCATCCAGAAAGTGATCACGACGCTGCAACCGCTCATCGCGAAGAAAAATCTCAATGTGACGTTTGAACATCCCTATCCAATCTCCATCGCCGCTGACGCCGCCAAACTGCAGCAGATTTTGACTAATATATTATCAAACGCGATAAAATTCACGCAGCCAAAAAAACGTATACAGGTCCGCCTGCTCAAAGATTCGCATTCTTGCATCATCAGCGTTCTCGATCAGGGGATTGGCATCAGTGCAAAAGACATTCCACATATTTTCGAGTCATTCCATCGCAGCGAGCAGGCGATGACGAATGCGATCAAAGGAACAGGTCTCGGCCTGCCAATCGTCAAGCATCTCGTCGATCAGCACAAAGGGAAGATCACAGTGCAAAGCCACCTCGGCAGAGGAACGCGAGTGACGCTCATCTTGCCGCTCAAGCAACGATAAACAGCAATGATATTGCGCGTCGATAGAAGAAATGAATGAGAGCCTTACGAGATGCATCGTTGGAATACCGATAAACCCTACACAATATTTAAAAACGAACAGAAGATTAGCTAATCAGGCATAATCTAACAGTACTCACATTCACAAAACATGGCAAAGAAAAAATCAGCAAAGCAAGCAGCGAAAAAGCAAACGGGAAAGAGCGCAGCAGCGACTGCAGCGAAAACGAACCCGACGTCTGCAAAATCAGCTGCAGCACTCATAACATCCGCGTCGTCATCAGCCTCTGCAGTCGCATCAGCGATTTCTGCGGCAAACCCGAATGCGCCGTACAAACCGCTCACATACAAAACGACGGAAGACATTCCTGTCTCTACTGAACTCATCGATAATATTATTGGACAAGAGCAAGCAGTCCACATCATAAAGAAAGCCGCGCAACAGCGACGTCACGTTCTTCTCGTCGGCGAACCAGGAACGGGAAAATCGATGCTTGGCCTTGCGCTCGCGCAACTCTTGCCGAAAGAAAAACTCGTCGATATCCTCTCGTTCCAGAATCCGAACGATGAGAACCAGCCGCTCATCCGCGTCATGCCGAGCGGCGAAGGCCGACGCCTAGTCAATCGTATCCGCGGCGAATCGCAAGCGACTAATCGCACGCAAACATTCCTCTTCATCATATTCCTCTTCATCGCACTCATCATTCCATACTATCTGTGGAAAACACATCAGCTCTCAGACATCGTGTATTCTGCGAGCATCATCTCCGGTCTCATTCTCGCCGTCGGATTTTTCATCGTCCTCAGCATGAACCGCCGCGCAGGCCAGTTCCAGAAAATCTCTATTCCAAAAGTCATCGTCGACACGGCAGACAAGAAGCAAGCACCGTTCAATGATGCGACAGGCAGCCACGCCGGCGCACTCCTCGGCGATGTTCTCCACGATCCATTCCAGTCTGGTGGACTTGGTACTCCGGCGCATGAACGCGTCGTTGCAGGCATGATCCACAATTCGAACTTAGGTGTTCTTTTCATCGACGAGGTCGCAACATTGCAAGTCAACACGCAGCAAGAACTCTTGACGGCGATCCAAGAAGGGAAATTCTCTATCACCGGCCAGTCTGAGCGAAGCGCAGGCGCAATGGTTCACACAGAACCCGTTCCCTGTAACTTCATTCTCGTCGCAGCTGGAAATTATGATTCCATGGAGCACATGCATCCAGCACTCCGATCAAGAATCCGCGGCTACGGTTACGAAGTCTACATGAAAGACGTCATGCCAGACACGCAAGCGAACCGCGACAAACTCGTCCGATTCGTCGCGCAAGAGATCGCGAAAGACAAAAAGATTCCGCACTTCAGCAAAGGTGCAGTCGATATCATCATCCAAGAAGCTCGACGACGAGCGAACCGCAAAGGTCATCTCACGCTGCGCCTTCGAGAGCTCGGCGGTATCATCCGAGCTGCCGGCGACTATGCGCTTGAAGTCGGAGCAAAACTAGTCGAAGCAAAGCACGTGCAAAAAACGAAGCTCGTCGCACGCAGTCTCGAGCATCAGATGGCAGACCGCATCATCGAGCACAGACGAGATTATGAAATTCTCACGACGACTGGCACAAAGATCGGCCACGTCAACGGTCTCTCTGTCATGGGAGACGGCTCATCCTATTCGGGCAACGTGTTGCCGATAGAAGCCGAAGTCGTGAGCACAGGCCGCGATTCATCCGGCGTCTTCGTCGCGACAGGCGGTCTTGGCGACATCGCAAAAGAATCTATCACAAACGTCAGCGCGCTCGTCAAAAAATTATTCAACAAAGATCTGCAGAAATCAGCGGTCTATGTCCAATTCGTCCAGACGCACGGCGTCGAAGGAGACTCCGCATCGATCGCGATTGCGACGGCAGTCATCTCAGCAGTCACGCAGATTCCCGTGCGACAAGATACGGCAATGACGGGCTCAGTCTCAGTGCGCGGAACAGTCCTTCCGATCGGCGGCGCAACATACAAACTAGAAGCGGCGATCGAAGC
>CAZGJY010000177.1:0-2726 GCA_964525725.1 uncultured Methanosarcinales archaeon
GTGATCTATCTCTTGCGGATTTCTTGTCCCAAAAAAGATATCATATCCGACATCGAAACGTGTTAATCGTGCATATGCTTTGTCTGCAGCTGCATAAATCTCTTGCTGCAAAAAGTCTGTCGGCGAGATGAAAGCGCCGGGACGGGACTGCAGCGCAGAATATGTTATTTGCATTCCTGCGTCGATAAGCCACACGCCTTTGAGCGTGCTCGCAAAATCTCGCTCGATGAGCACATTCTTTCCATTGATATCGCCATGCAACGTCGGCCCGCTCGCGCCGGGAATGACATATTCGTGAAGATTTGCAAGTATGCCGAAGAATGCGGCATTGAACGCGATCGCTTCTTTTGTCGGAACCCATTTTTGTTGCGCCAATATATCATCATCAAGACCATATGGAATTCGATCGACTATTGATTCTCCGTGTGAGAGCGGCGCAAGTATTTTTTTATGGTCGCCAGCGCAAGGGTAAATGAAGCCCGAATAATTTACACCGTCATCTGCGACGACGCAGCGGACTGTATCGATCGGCGTGATGACTCCGGGGCATTTCTGCAGATGTCGGCCGCGCTCAAGATCGCCGCGCAAAATATCTTCCACTGTGACATTCCCTCTCTCAATCTGTGTGGTTGGAGATGAGTAGTCGAGTTTGAGAAGTTTTGAGATGAGCGCGCGGCTTGGATCGAGCGGATCGGTGCAGACCCACGTGAAGCCACTGCTCCCTGAGCTCAGATCGGCGCGGATTGGGAAATGTCCGATCTTGTTTCCATAATGCAAGAATGTCGGTCGCATGTCAGCTCTGTATGCTCTCTATTGTGCGCTCAACAATGATCGGTGTCATATCGCTTGTCATTTTTTGATATGGGCGACATCCTGCATGATGAGGATCGATGTGATCAATTCCAACTTTTTTATAGCCTCGGCAATATCTCGCTGCAGCTCATCTGATTGTGCTGTCGATATTCTGCTGATCGTCTTTTTGCATTCCGAGAAGAATTGCTCAGCGATCAAGATGTTTGGCGAGAAGAATGCGGTTTTATATTGCTGCACGAGCGCAGCAAGCGAGCTGAGTGACGCAGCATATTTTTTGCAATCTCGCTGCGGCAATGCTTCCATCTTCTTTGCGATCGACTTGCAATCATCGACAACCTTCTCTATCTGCCAAACTGCGACGTACAATGATTGCCCTTGCGGCGATGAAGACGGGAATTTAGTCAGAAGCCGCTCAGCGTAATTCGTCACTTGATTGTTGATCTGCTCAAGCTCAATGATGTTCGCAAACCAGCCGTCAGGCCGCAGCGAAAGGAGGCTTGCGATTTCTTGCATTGTGTAAATGGTTCGTTTTACGAGCGCAGGTATTTCGCTCGCATCATCTGTCGCGAGAGAGCGCAGAACGCATTTTTCATCCGTTTCATCGACGACTGAGAAATTGATGAGATTCTGCGAGACTTCTTTACGGATTATCTCTTTCGTTTTTGGCTGCGTATACTTGATCGTTATTTCATCAAACCCATTCTTGTATAATTTTGAGATGATGACGCGCACGAAACGTTCTTGCATCTCAGTCAGTTCGATTGATATTGATTTCGGCAGCGGCTTCGCATTGCCTCGGATGAGCAGATTACCATCTTCCGCATATAATGTCAACGTATCAGAAAGCTTGAGATTCTGCTCAGTCATCCAATCAGATGGAATGCTGATAGTGCAGGTACCCGGTCCATGCCGCACTATTTTTCTCGAATATTGTTTGCCCATTTTGTTTCTCTAACGCGAGCGCACCGCCCTCTTTTGCATTATAAACAACGATGGTTATCTCTCACCACTGGTGGTTGAAAACGTTCTTATAAAATCTCCTCTTACTGGGATAAATAAGCATACGAGAGGGATAAGTTATGGGAAAACTACTAGCAATAAAGAGACACGGGGACAATTTCCAAGTCGAAATGTCCTTTAAAGAATCAGAAGTGAAACATCTGGGCGGTTCGCTTGACAACATCCAGATATTTTCTGAAGATTCATTTGCACACCGAACACATATCTCGCAGCGCGGGAAGAATGCTGCGACGAAATACTTTTTGATCCCGCGCCAGCTGAGAAAAGGTCTCCAAATGTCTTGGGACATCGCTTGCCACAAAATAGAGATTGGCGACCGTATCTTCTTCGTGTACGCAATGCCGCGGCGCGAAGAGTGAACTGAAGACTTGAGAACAATAGACTGCAACAAGGAATGGGGGAAAAGCGATGAACTCGTATCTCAAATCAACATTAGCATGCAAACATTGCGGCAGCATCCTCTACTTCAAGGAAGGCAGAGAAAAATTGCTTTGCAAGCAATGCAACAGCTATGTCCAATTGCAGCAGAGCGCATTCATGAGCAGTTTTGCAAAAATCACGAAAGTGTCTGCAGCTTCATCAGCAGCGACGAGAGAACCTCATAATTCGCAATCGTCCCGATCGGGGCAATCTCTCTTTAGCATGCTCGCTTCGCTCAAAGACGAGAAAAAAGTGAGCATCCGCATCCAATAATGTCATTCAGACGAAATTATGAAATTATTTCATCACTTTTGTGATATTTGATTTTATATAATTTTCATGATAGAGGGGGAATGAGGAATACTGAGTGAAGAACAGTGATTCGCTTCATGGAAAAAGGGGCATAAGGAACAGACAATGAGCTTTGACCGATCAATAGATACTATACTAGGACTCGTTTCAACATCAGGATC
>CAZGJY010000178.1:0-2720 GCA_964525725.1 uncultured Methanosarcinales archaeon
GGTTGCGGCAAATCGACGATTCTCCAAGCGATTGAATTCGCATTGTTCGGCATCATCCGCGGAGATCTCGACGCATCAGCACTTCTGCGCACTGGAACGAACCGCGGCAGCGTCACGCTTGAATTTGCGCTCGGTGAGCAGCAGATAGCGATCACGCGCGCACTTGTGCGCGGCAAGCAAGCGATCACGCAAGATACTGGCTCGCTCACGATTGGAGACTCGGAAGAGAAACTTACTGCGACAGAATTACGCAAGCGCATGATTGAACTGCTCGCATATCCGCAAGCGCTCGCAGCAAGATCGCCATCGCTCGTTTTCAGATACACCGTCTACACAAGCCAAGAGCAGATGAAAGATATCCTCGCGCAGACTGCGCAAGAGCGTCTTGAAACGCTGCGAGCAGTCTTTGGCATCGACAGCTATTCGAGAATAAAAGAGAACGCAGTATTCATCGCACGAGCATTGCGCGAGCGCATTTCGTTCTTGGAAGGCCAGCTCAGCAACGAACACATTGTTCTCGAGCAGATTCAGACTGCCAAAGCCGACCACGAACTGCTCGCTAGAAAACAGCAGGAAAATATCAAGCTGCAAGAATTCGCGAAAAAACAATTGCTCGCAAGCGACAAAGAATTCGAACTGCTGCAAAAAACAATCGCAGCGCTCAGCTCGATCGCTGCAACGACGCAGCATCTGCAGCAGGAAATAAAAACGCTGCAGCTCCAAGAGACTGAATTTGCAAGACGCATCCAATCGGCAAAAATTCAATGCGATGCGCTCAAGAAAGAGCTCGCTGAATCTGGAAAAATCACTATCGATCTCGAAGCAGAGCAATCACTTCTGCAGGAGAAACGGAATGTCTTTGGAAAAGTGCAAAAAGCGCAAAAAGAGCTCGAGACAGTCGCAGCACGCCTCGCATCGGTCCAGACAAAAATAGAGAACGCGACGCAAGTCGAGAAGAAAAAAGAGAGCCTGCAGCTGCAACGTGACGAACTGCTTGCCAAAGAAAAAGAATTACAATCGCAATCTTCACTCATCGGAGCGGTGCAGCGAGAGCTTGATTCACTCACTGTGGATCTCATCAAGATTTCAGCGAGCCACGCTACAGCAGCGATCGAGCGCGACCGCCTCACTGCGCAGATCGATCATACGCACGAATCCGGCATCTGCGAGCTCTGTCTGCAAACAGTCACGCCGCAGCAGCAAGAACTCTCCAAAGAGCAGAAGAAACAACGCCTCGGACAAGTCATGCAAGCGATAACTGTCGGCGCAAGCGAGCGCACTGAGATGGAGCGAAAGAAAGAGCAGCTCAGCGCAGCACTCGTACGCTATCAGGCAACGCTCTCGCAACTTTCTCAGCTCCAAGGTAAACGACAAGCGATCGAGCAGGAATTGGCAAACGCGCTCACTGACAAAGAAGAGCTCAGCGGACACCTCCAACTCATCGAGCAAGAACACATCCAACTGCGCAACGAAGCGACAAGCCTCGGCATGCAAATGACAAATCTCGACGCCCAGCTTGATATCGTGCGAGCGCAGAATGGACAATCGATGCGGTTGCAACAGCACGAACAGCGGATCACAGACCTGCAGACACAAATCGCGCAACAAGAAGCGGATGCACAGACGCAAAAGCAGCGAATCGCGGCAAAACAAGACGAATATGCAAAACTGCAAGCACAACTCTCGTCGATTGATTCGCTCAAGAAACAAGAGCAGCAGACAGCAGCGCAACGGCTCCTCCTGCGCGAGCAACATGAGACTGCGACGCAGATCGCAGCGCGAGCAGCAGCACTCATAGGCAATGCGCAACAGACAATGCAGCGTCTGCAAGAGCAAGCAACCAAATTCCTCGAGATAAAAAGACAGCTCACACATATGAATCAACATAAGCAATGGTTGCAAACATATTTCACAAGCGTCATGGATATCATCGAGCAACATGTATTCACGACGGTCCATGCAGATTTCAATGCACATTTCCAGCGATGGCTCGGAATGCTGCTCGACGACGAAACAATCAGCGTGAATCTCGACGCAACACTCTCGCCGCAAGTCCACCAGAACGGATACGACGTCGCTGTCAGCCAATTGTCCGGCGGAGAGAAAACGAGCGTCGCGCTCGCATACCGTCTTGCGCTCAATCGTGTCATCAGCGATGTGTTCGCGTCGATAAAAACGAAGAACCTCCTCATTCTCGATGAGCCGACAGATGGTTTCTCCGAAGAGCAGCTCGATCGTGTTCGCGACGTCTTGACTGCACTGCCGAGCGGCCAGCTCGTCATCGTCTCACACGAACCGAAAGTCGAGACATTCGTCGATCATGTGCTGCGCATCACAAAGTCACAGCACACGAGCACGATCAACCTAAATTAGAGATTTTCTAATAATATTCAAGAATATCAAGACAGAAGAAACTTTAAAAGAAGCAGACAGTTCCACTCATTACAAAAGGGTAAGGTGTGTTATGAATAGATACCAACTGACAATCCCCGCACAAGAATTTTCTGAACCAATCCGACCTGGATTTCGAAAACTTGAACGAATTGAAGAACTTAACTTTGATTTATTCGTGCAACCGCTCATCCATGATGCACGCGGATCATTGACCGGCATGATCACTGGATTTGCACAAGGCTATTCAGGCGTTTTATCTGAAAGTGTCGAATCACTTGCAGTAACCGGAAATTTCGCAACAACGCGCGATGATCGTTTTATGCTAA
>CAZGJY010000179.1:0-2717 GCA_964525725.1 uncultured Methanosarcinales archaeon
CAAATGCTTGTTCTTATACGCGAGTCGTCCCCATCCAACAAACTGTTTGCACTACCACGAGCTATACTTTCTTCAATAAATACAAAATTACGCCGACCGGCTACAAATGCACTCCAACCGACAATGGCACAAACGATATCCTCGAGTGCGATAGTTCTTATGATGGAAACGGCGACGGTATTTGCCAATCTGGCGAATCATGCATAAAATATGTTGCGACAATTAGCGGGGTTGATTCATATCAAAAAAATTCGAATGCAGATTATGTTTCATCGGATGAATCATTCTTCCTTGCGCAGCCAATGCCCGAGGTGCTCCAATGAAAATAAATTTCTCAAGCATTGCATTTATCTTTTTGATTGTAGTAATAGCGTTCGCAATTTCAGCAGCAGCATATGCTGATCCAACTGATTTTGTTACAGGGTATAATCTCTCAAGCACAACTGGCTGGAACGCAACATATTCTCCGTTGGTGAACAATAACGGCGTGGCGTTTGTACCTGGCATAGCGACAGACAATGCTTCAAACTTTACAGCTGCCAGTTCGAGATATTACAATCTATCTACAAATTTGGGCATCACCACAGGTAATATTTCTTTTTCGTGGTGGATTGAACCAAAAACGTTGCCATCGAGTGGCAATAGCGAAATGATGATTTGGAAAGGATCAATGGCAAATGTTCAATATACTATTTTCTTAAATAATAATGGTGGATCACAAAGAATATACATCGACCATCAGAACACAGGTGTTGGTGATTATTCGTGCTTTTATAACGCAACAATGTCTACAACATCGTGGACACATTTAGTCTTGACTTATGATGGTTTCCTTGAGAGATTTTTTGTCAATGGAACACAGGTTGTTGCATGCGTAGCATCAGGAGCAGGATCTGGAGGAGGCGTTGATAGATTTGCTCTCGGTGCAGATAATCAAGGCGCACCTAGCTCCTTCTATGATGGGTTGATGCAATCAGTCTATATTTTCAACAGAAATTTATCTCAATCTGAAATTACAGCTCTTTACAACTCAGCTGCACCAAATTATCCCTTCATAAATGTGGGTTCGTTTCCAAATATAAGTAATATCCTTTGTACGAGTTGTAATGTTCCATTTGGAAGCAATACATCGCCTTATGTGACTGACGATACAACACCAACATTTAATTTTACTACAACTGTTTCCGCAAATTGCAGCATTTCCAATGTAGGGACGAATTACTCTACTATGAGTTCAAGTGAGAAATGTTCAACTGGAGAAGGAACAATTACACATACTTGCACACTCAGTTCTGCAGATGAAATAACATATTGGAATCAAACGATTTATGCTGCCTGCATAAATGCAATCAATGCCAGCGCCGCAGTTTCAGTCTCTTTGCCGATGTACATCACGTCTCTCGACACAAACGCAACCCGTTACATCGTTAACGGCATCGGGGACAGCGTCATCGGAGCAGCGGCAAGAATCTATCAAAACCAGCAAGTCTACTTGCGAGCAATCAACAACAGCCAACTGCTCGCAACAGTGAACGTCGTCGCATCGTACGGCAACCAGCGTTGGTTGTTCAACTACGCGAACGACACACAGTCGTTGCTCGGCTTGTTCAACCTCTCACCAGCTGTCTACGTTCTTGAATTCAAGAACGTCTCTTTGACGAATATCCGTCTGCAAACAGCGGCATACATCAACAGCACAAAGAACTAAGGCGTCGCAATGAAGAAACTCCTGCTGCTCTTTGTGCTATTCGTGTCTCTCATCAGCATAGCGCAAGCTGCAGACAGCTTCAAACCGTACTTGCATAATGCAGTGCTGCCGAAAAGTCCAGAAGTCAAATTATACGGTCAGTACAATACGAATCTATACGCCGGCGCTGCGACATACAGCTATCCGATCGCAGTCCCGCAAGGCGTTGCGGGACTTTCGCCGAGCGTTGCGATGTCATATAATTCGCAGAACGCCAAAAGTCCGCCGGACGTTCTCGGCTCCGGTTGGTCGCTCAATTACGACATGATCTATCGCGACACGAATTATACACCTGATAACATATCCGATGACCGCTTTAAGATGGTTCTCGATGGAAATTCATATGAGCTCAAATATGTCAACGGCGAATACAAAACAGACGTCGACTACTTTTTCCGAATACAGAATATCTCTGGCTATTGGGTTGTAACAAAGCAAGACGGAACGCAATACCGGTTCGGCTATACGACTGCGTCGCAGATCAATTCAAACACTGGTCGCGGCTATACGCTGAAATGGGCGCTCGACCAAGTCACAGATGTCCACGGAAATCAAATATATTATTCGTATCTGCAAGATCCGCAAGCGCAAGACATCGGAACGCTTTATCTCTCTTCGATTCAATACAATTCAGACAAACAGAAAGTTATTTCATTCAGCTACGAATCCGCCGTCCGTCCTGATCTACGCGAGATTTATTCGTTTGGCAACGTACTGCAACAAGCACATCGACTCACCGATGTCACAATTACTGTCGGTGGAAATATATTCTCGCGAACACATTTGAGTTACACGCTCCTCACAAACAGTCTGTCTGCACTCTCACAAATCACTGACATCGGTGCAGACAACGCAACGTCACTCTATAATATCTCTTTCGCATACTATCTTCCAACAAGCAACTACACAAACTTGTCGACATCAAGCTGGACACTCCCTGCAAAGTTCACCGTTTCAAACGTCGATCAAG
>CAZGJY010000180.1:0-2678 GCA_964525725.1 uncultured Methanosarcinales archaeon
ATATGCGATATTCGAAGAGATTACGCTGCCGCCGTTCAAGAAAGATGATGTCGTTGCTGTCGATAAAATCGAGAAGTTTGCGAAAGAGACGAAACCGCCGAAACGGTACACGGCTGCCTCCATCATAAAAGAGCTTGAGAAGCAAGGGCTCGGAACAAAATCAACGCGTGCTGCAATCGTCGAAAACCTGTATGAACGCGGCTACGTCAACGAGAAATCGATCGAAGCGACAAACCTTGGCAAGCAAACTGTCTCTACGCTTGAGAAACATTCTCCGGCGATCCTTGACTCACAATTGACACGGGACATCGAAGAAGAAATGGATGGTATCCGCAAAAAGACGACAACGCCGGACAAAGTTCTTGCACATGCAAAATCACTGCTCTCAACGGTACTTGCTGACTTCAAGCTCAAAGAGAAAGAGATCGGCAAGGAATTGCTCTCTGCGCAGCGCGAGACGCAAGATGCAAACGCATTCGTCGGTGTCTGCAAGAAGTGTGCTGACGGCAGATTGCGTATCATTCCTGGCAAATTCGGGAAATTCATCGCATGCTCCAATTATCCGACGTGCGATGCGACATTCTCTCTTCCGAAAGGTGCAATGATCAAACCGAATCTCGACAAATTATGCGAGGATTGCCAGTATCCGACAGTCCTTATTATCCGACGAGCGAAGCAGCCGCAAATCGCTTGCATCAATCCGAATTGCCCGTCCAAGCAATCTACGAATACTGCTCCTGGCGAGAAAGTCAAAGGCGAAGGAGAGATTTGCGCAAAGTGCAAAGAAGGAACCATGGTGTTGCGTAAATCATTATATGGGCAGTTCTTGGCGTGCAATAAATATCCTAAGTGCAAGACAATTGTAAAGATCGAGCAAGCGAAGAAATAAATCTATTCTTTTTCAGTAGTCTCTTTTTTTGGTTTCTTTCTTTTCTCTCTTTTTTTCAGCAGTTCTTATCTTATCACATTATTTCTCAAATAAATCGAAATAATATCTTACTGATCGAATAAAGTCTGCATTCCTATCTTCCAGTGCCGTTATTAGTTCATTGCGTGTGAACCATTTGACTGCAGCAACTTCTACTGGGTCAACAGTCAATTGCGCAGTCTTCTCGACTTGTGCCAAAAATACGGTGCAGAAAAAGGATTCTTGTGGTCGCTCCACAAAAAATTTCTTACGCGCAAGAAAATTCTTTTCTGCCAACACAACGCCTATTTCTTCCATTGTCTCGCGGATCGCGTTTGATTCATATGTGTCGCCTTCTGAGTGTGTTCCGGCAACAGCAGGTCCCCATTTTCCCGGGTCTTTCTTTTTATTGAATCCTCGCTGAGCAAGAAGAATGTTTCCCTGTGAATCATGAATCCACACTGATGAAATACGGATGATGTCTGATTGTGTGAGCTCTGAGCGCAACTTGACGCCCTTATATTCATCATTTTTGTCAACGAGAAGAGTGTATTCTTCCATTTTTTTTGTGAAAGTATAGGCGCATTGGAAACAATAAAGATTATTGTTGCAAGAACGCCTTGTACAATTTGTACGCTTCGTACAGATCCGCTTTGCTGCTGATCTCGCGCGGCGCGTGCATGCCGAGCAACGCTGGGCCGGCGTCAATCACATCCATGCCGAAGCGTGAAAGGTAGAGCGCTATCGTTCCGCCGCCGCCGGCATCGACTTTTCCAAGCTCACCGACTTGTACTGCGACATTTGCTGCATTCGCGACTCGGCGGATGATATTCATGTATTCGCTCGATGCGTCGTTCGCAGAATATTTTCCGCCGGAACCTGTGTATTTGTTGATCGCGACGCCGCAACCGATGTATGCTGCGTTGCGCTCATCGTGGACTTCAGCAAATATCGGATCCATCGCAGCTGTGACGTCTGCTGAGATTGCGCATGAGCGTCCCAGAAATTCCTGCGCGCAGATGCTATTCTTTGTGTCCTTTGCGTTTGATTTTGCAAGGAGCATCATGATGAAATTCTGCAATGTGAAGCTCGCTGCGCCAGTATTTCCGACAGAGCCAATCTCTTCTTTGTCAGCAAAATATGCGACTGCAGTAATAGTTGGGTTTTTCACGTCGAGCAATGCAGAAAGAGTGCTGTATGCGCAGATTTTGTCGTCCTGTCCGTAGCCGCAGACGAGGGATCGATCGAAGCCGATGTCAGATGGTTTTCCTGCCGGGACAAAGGTAAGTTCGGCATAAAGGAAATCTTCCTCTGTCATGCTGTATTCTTTGTTAAGATATTCAAGCACTGCTGTCTTCACTTTTTCTTTCGCTTCTTTGCTCTCGACTGGAATCGTGCCGACGTATATCTGCAATTGCTCTGCGTTTATGAATTCACGCGCATTCTTGTCGAGCTGGTCTTTTGCGAGATGCGGCAGAAGATCGTTGATCATAAACTTTGGTTCGTCGTCTTTTTCACCAAGCGAGAATTCTATCTGTTTGCCGCTTTTTGTTTCAAGAACACCGTATAATGCGAGCTCTGTGTTGAGCCATTGATATTTTTTCACGCCGCCATAATAATGTGTTTTGAGGAGCGCGACACCGTTTTTCTCGACGAGCGGATTCGGCTTCACATCGAGTCGAGGAGAATCGAGATGACTGCCGACAAGGTTCATATGGCTGTTATCTTCGCCGATCACTGCTGCGAATACTGATTTATTCTTATAATTATG
>CAZGJY010000181.1:0-2676 GCA_964525725.1 uncultured Methanosarcinales archaeon
AGAGAGGGATTTGAACCCACGGACCCACTAAGGGACGAGATCTTAAGTCTCGCGCATTTGACCGGACTCTGCCATCTCCACAAGCTATACGGGAGAATGAGCTTTTTATAAAAGCTACGAGTGGCGATGATAGCGCTGTGCTTGGAAATAATCAAGAAGCAATGCGTAGAGTTCATCAACATCTCGCTTGCCAGCGGCTCGCAGACCTTGCACATGTTCGCGGAAAATAAAACGATCTGCCAACCATTGAATGACTGCGTTATAACGAGTTATCTCTTTCTTGGAATTTTTCCACCAGGCTGAGTCTTGATCGGTGAACAGTATTCCTTTGAAGTTGATTGATGCCTTGCCAGTATTCAACTTCTTTTTCTCGCCGTTGACTGCTACTTCTACATCCTTGATCTGACTGAAGAAAAGAAACGTATCAAATTCAAAGAGATCTTGATCGTTGAGTCTGCGCTCATGATATCCCTTTATCTCTATAGATGCACCATCTGCAAAGACTTTATGCTCATGGACACGTTCAACCCGAGTATAGCCAGTATCATCGAGGAAACGTTTGATGATATCAAGGACTTCAGCAACAGAAAATATCCCCTCATACGAAATGCTTCTTGACGGAACAATAATCTCTTCTCTAGGCATGGATTCCCTCGGGTGTTTTACCCATGTTTACCAAACCATACAGCTGGTCATAGAGGTCATAACAATATTTTTTCATCTCGGTTCCAATGATGCTTGTTCCTGAGTCATAGACAAATCGACGGAACAACGTCGAGAGCGCGTATGAGAGTGCTTTAGTCTGTTTATGCTCATCGGCATTTGAGTACGTAGTTGCCCGCATATTTATTTTGAGGACGCCATCGAAGAATTCATGAACGCCCGACGGCATTTTTTGTATGATCACTATTGCATTCTCGGCAGTCACAGACACCAGCAATTTGCACATCTCTTGATTATGTGGATGCCGCGTGAACAGGAAATGAATTGTTTGACGCTTGGAATTATCAACGACGGAAATATCGTGCGAGATATCCGCAAGCTCGTAAGGCGTTGTCCGCATGTATGCACGAATGACGTCTTCAATTGCACGCAGAGAGAATTTACCCTTGTATGTCAATGCTAATGACGGTACAACCACTGTTTTTTCAGTCATAACTCACTCTTGTCTGTATCTTGTCTGTTCAAATATTGTTTGATCCAGTTGCTATTTATGCAGGCATCTGCAAAATCTTCTTGAATTGCGTCTGCAGCTGCATCATCTCTTTTTCGCATTTTGATTTGATCGCGAAATCTTTGTCCTTCTTGACGACACGTTGCAGGATTTTCCCGAGCAATTTGACAAATTTGGACTTTGCATTCTTTGTATACATATCAGCATAATCATAATCGATCTGACCGTCGATTTTTATCTCGATGCGCCCTTGGACTACTGATTTGCCATCGACAACGACTTCTTTTATGTCCCACGACTTGAAACTGACTTCAATGACCCATCTTCTGTATCGATCCCATTTGACAAAGCCGACCATATTAATTTCTACTTCGCGAACACCTGGTCCTGAGACTTTATCTTTGTAAAGTTTTTCCCAGTTGACTGTTGCATAGACTGATGTATACCATGCCTTTGTCGCATAATATAATCCAGAAAGGTCGAAAACGCCAGAATATCGCAAAGGGATTGTCTTAAACTTAGTTGATTCTGCCATGCGCCTCAGTTTCTTTCCCGAAAGTGAGTATTTAAAGATATCGTAAGACGCTCCAAGAAGTGCAAACAAAAAAGTCAACAGAGGCAAAACGTCAAAATACCGCGCAGGTATTGTAACTGAAATGGGATAATTGCTTCGAAATATTGCTCAGAAAATTTATAAACAATCCGGCAGGTACTTGTCATGTGAAAATGAGGCGCTTATTCTAATGGCTCAAAAAGAAAAACCATCCAATTCATCACAATCCACACCTGCATCATCGCAGCCAAAATCTCTCAATGATGCTCTTGCGCCTGCTCCAGAAATGTCTGCGAGCGCCCAAGCTCACATGGAAGCGATGATGAAGAAGCTTGAGGATTTCAAGACTCGCCTCGTGAATAAATTTGAAGGATATATCGCAGGCATTGGACTCTTGCCACAAGGCAGGACACTTGACGAAATTCAAGAATTAGATGCGCCGCCGATTCCTGAAGAGCAGAAAAAACCGAAGAATGCCGATGAGATTGGCGTTCTTGTCCTCGTTGATGACACCGATTCACAGAAAATGACGAAGGCTGAACTCAAAGAGAAACTTTCCAATGTCATCGGACAGATGGGTCGTGAAGTCGATGCGAACATCAACGCGCAAGTTCTTATTTATACTGAATTGTGGCAATATTGTTACGATGGCAAAACGGAAGTGCTTCAACTCATAGCAAGCTGCGCGCCAGTCTACGATATTGGAATGCTCAACGCAATCAAAATCACTGAAGTCCACAAAGCGATGGTTCTCAAGAAATTCGAGAAATACATCGTCAGCTATGTTCTTGCAGGCAGTCTGGTTCAAGGAAAAGCAACAGCGACAAGCGATGTCGATGTCTTCATTGTCATCGATGACACAGATGTCAAAAAAATGACTCGAGTCGAGCTCAAGGATCGTCTGCGCAGCATCATCATCGGCATGTCATTACAAGCCGGAGAGATGACG
>CAZGJY010000182.1:0-2659 GCA_964525725.1 uncultured Methanosarcinales archaeon
CAGCGATTTGTATCACAAATACGTTAAAGATTTCAATCTGCCGATCGATAAACGGGTAAAAGAATTGTCCCGCGGGATGAAAATGAAACTGATGCTCGCGGTCGCCATGTCTCATGACGCCAAACTGCTCATACTCGACGAGCCGACGAGCGGAATCGACCCTGTCGCGCGCGATGAGCTTCTTGATATTTTGCGCAACTATGCCTCTGATGGAGAAAAAAGCATTCTTTTCTCCACTCACATAACAACAGATCTTGAAAAGATAGCAGATTACATTTCGATAATTGACAAAGGAAGCATAGTATACACTGGCACTAAAAGCGATTTGTTGAAGCAATTTCCGAATGAGTCATCTATTGACAATATTTTAGTGTCGATAAGCAAGAGGAAAATATGAACAACATCCTCAACTCGATAAAACTTGATTATTACATCCTGAAGTCTTCTGATTTTAGAAGAATGATAATAATAAGCATTGTCCCGCTCATCGCTGGAGTTCTGTCAAAAGACCCGCTGCTCATATTGGGGCTTGCAATGATGACATCAGGGTTTTTCATGGGCACCATTTTTGCGGTAATCGAAAAAAGTAATCTGAACAAACTCTACGGCGTCATACCTGTCGAGAAAAGGCAAACAGTGATCGGACGCTATGTATTCACGCTGCTCGCGGGCATCGCGATTGCTGCGGCGGGAACAATTCTGACACTCATCGCTGCGTTTATCATGAACATAGGGATAAGCAGTTTTGCGTTCTCCGCATGGCTGGGCGGATCATTCCTTCTCTACTGTTTCTTGATTTCCGCGCAATTTCCGCTTTATTTTGTCGTTGATTATTCAAAATCTGCGGCATTCGCAAATTTGCCATACATTCTGTTGATCCTCATCGGAGTTTTCTTTATCAAAAAATATCCTCAGATTTTCACACAATCCGTCGCGTTTTTCACCCATTATCCATACTTGATTTGGGTGATTGGAATTTTGGGCGCATTGCTATTGCTCGGCATTTCTATGGCGATATCTATCGCACTCTATAACAAGCACGAGTTATAGAACCGGCAAACCAGAACTATTTTCTACTTGAGAATAATGCCAACGGGACAATGATCCGATCCGAGGACTTTTGGCAATATGAACGCGTCTTTGAGCTGCGGCCGCAGAGATTTTGAGATCAAGAAATAATCGATTCGCCAGCCAATATTCCGTTCGCGTGCATTGAACATCTGCAGCCACCACGAGTAGTGTCCGCCGTCTTTATAGAATTCGCGGAATGTGTCAATGAACCCTGAGCCGAGCAGCGTAGTAAATTCATCAATCTCTTTCTGCGTATATCCCGCCGTTTTATTGTAATTCGATTTTGGATTCGCAAGATCAAGATCCGTATGTGCAACGTTAAGGTCGCCGCAGATGATGACTGGCTTTTTCTTCTCAAGCTTTTTTGCGTATGCGAGGAAATCTTTGTCCCACTCTTTCGTGCGGTAATCGAGGCGCAACAATCCACGCTTGGAATTCGGCGTGTAGACAGTGATGAGATAATAGCCATCGAACTCTGCCGTTATCACGCGTCCTTCTGTATCGTGATGTTTTAGATCAATCCCGTATGTGATGCTCTGTGGTTTGATTTTTGTGAATATCGCCGTACCTGAGTATCCTTTCTTCTCGGCAAAATTCCAGTAGAGATATGGATAGCCATCGAGCAACAGCGACGCATTCTCTTTGTCGATCTTCGTCTCTTGCAGACAGATGACGTCTGCATTTTCTTTGAGCATAGATTCGACAAAACCTTTCTTGAGCGCGGCTCGGATGCCGTTGACATTCCACGAGATGAGTTTCATACAACGAATGGCAAATTTCAGACTTATAAATTCTACGAGTGTCATCTCTCATTGACTGTAACATTTATATTCCGTCGGCAATTTCCCAAACCATGGGAATGGTATTACGAGCTTCAACATTATATCCTGAGCACACAATTGCATGCGAGCTCGCATTGGACGAATTGGTGAGATATGGGCAGAGCGGCGCTTCTGCTACAGTAGCAACACGTGCCGCAGGCCTGACTTCTCTTCATAATGTGAAAAACAATCTCGCTTTCCTGCTCCAACAAAAACCGCAAGAATTGTACGATCTCAAACCCGCGCTGCGAAGTGCACGCACGAATGCTGACGTCGTGCGAGGGATCGACGCTATGATCAAACAATTCGACGCGTTCTTACGCTCACCATCGGTGGATCAAGTTCCAGCAATCAATGCAAATTTGACGAGACTCGAGAGCGCCTATCGCCACACAGGTCACGCCGCAACTTTCAAAGATGCAGAATCCGTAGAATCACCAGCGGCTGCTTGGCGAAGATATGCAGCGCAGTGATATGCAGATGATCGTCTCGTAGTTGAGAACAATTTTAAACCCACGCGATATCTGATTATTCATGCAAATAGAAATGATCCTCGCATTCATCGGACTCCTTCTCTCTGTCTACGCATATCGCGTCAAGAAAAATCTCGAGCGCGTGCCAAGCTACAAACCGCTCTGCGATATTTCAGACCGCGTCAGCTGCAAGCGTGCGTTCACGAGCAAAGAGTCGTCGCTCTTCTTCGCTCCGAATTCTGCGTGGGGCATGTTCTACTATTTCTTCCTCATCATCTTCTTCGAAAATTATTG
>CAZGJY010000183.1:0-2620 GCA_964525725.1 uncultured Methanosarcinales archaeon
GTGGTTTAACGGTTATAACGCTGCCCTTACAAGGCGGATGTTCTCGGTTCGAATCCGAGCGGGCTCATTATAGTAATAGTCTTTATGCCTGTGTTTCAATCAATGAAAAGGCACAATAATTATAGTCCAAGTAATAAGAATGGTCAAGCCACAACTCATCCCAGTCTTTTGGGATGTCGATCTGACAATCACAAAACGGTATCAGCAAGTACCGCTGTTTGCGCACTACAAAGACAAGATTGCGCAGAAACTCAAGAAATACGGATTCACGTATGTCAAAGAAGAAAGTTACTGGGATGTTGTCAACAATTGCAGACCAGATTCTGATCCAGGCATCACGTATTTGCAAGAGATTCTCTGGGATTCGCAGCCAGGCGGCATCTTTGAAGGACTCACAACTGACGACCTCTATAATTTTGGCAAAGAAGTAGAACCAGCGACAGGCTTTGTCGAATGCCTCAAAGCATTGCAAGAGAAATTTGCCGGTCGCGCAGAATTCCATCATTTCTTCGTCTCTGTCGGCATGCGTGATATGATTCTTGGTTTCGTCGACAAGAACAACCTGCGCCCATATATTGCTGGCATCGCGGCATCAGATTATTTTGTCGATGAGAAAAAGCGTCTGACCGGCATACGACGAGTCGTCTCGCCATTCACGAAGAACGAATGGATCATCGGCTTCATGAAAGGCGATCATCGTCTGCTCAACATGCAGCTCAAGTCGAATGAGTATAAATATCGATATGAGAATATGATTGTCATCGGCGACGGATTCACCGACACGAGCAAATTCGCGTACGCAAAAAAGAAAGGCGGAACGCCGTGCGCAGTCTACGTGCCTGGCGACGAACAATCGTTCGAGAAAGCAAAGAAGACCGTAGGCATGTGGGTCGATTATCTGCTACCCCGAGATTACACGCCGACTGGTACTACGTTTGAGCAACTCACTAAAATAATCGAAAAGAAACTCACGCGACGTTGTTCCTTCCGCCCGTCAGCGCTCCATGACTTTCGAAAAGGCGCAATCATCCATCCAGACGAGTATGCATTGGTCCAAAAGCACATCGCGTCTTGCGCAGAATGTGCGCAATATTTCACACAGACATTCGCCCATCCTGATGGCACGATAACAAGCGCCCAAGTTCTTGCTGCGCCAAAAGATCAATCAAAACTCTCGCTCTTTCTCAAATAATGAGATAATTGAATATCCAACTACACCATAATCTGTGCCGACCTGTAAGAAATTTATAGGTAATTTGCCTCCATTAACTATATATACCAAAAAAAGTCGCACTATCACTATGGCACAAACAAAAACAACAGCAGCAACGAATGCTGCACCAACAACTGCAAAAAAGACAAGCAGCGCAACAAGCACAATCGATCTCACTGCACGACCACCTCGACGACCAGAAGAGGAACTCAATGGCTTCGTCCAACTTGGGCGCACGATCGATAAATGCCGAGCGATGCTCGCAAAAAAGGTCGGCGACTACCATTATGATTGCCCGCTCGATAAAGTGCTCTTCACATTCAAAGGAATCAGCGCAAAAAAGCTTGAAGAACAAGTAGCAAAAGGTCTCACAGACCAGCAGATCGCAGACTGGCTTCTCGCCACTGGCACTAAGAAGACTGCCGCTGAGATAAAAGTATGGTCAAAAATGATGAAAGAGAATGATTATTATAATCATGCCGACGCTGGAAAGCGCGAGTGGTTCATCGGCGCTTGCAAAACGATTGGCATCGACCCTGCGAAATCGACGCTGTTTGATTATCTCAATGCAGACGATGCATTCTCGTTCAAATCAAAAGCGAAGTAATCATAGAGTTATATTTATTTTTTTTATGTTTTATTCATTTCTTATTGTTCACGTTTACTTCTTGCTAGGGTCTTGGCTCAATGTCTCAGAAAAGTAAATACTGGCACAACAAATTGTAACGTAAAGAACAGAGTGATGAAAGATGTAGTTATGGTGCGCTCGTCGGGTCCCAGCACAATCGCAGATTTTTATTGAGCCCGTCGAGAATTTTCATCTGTTCAGCAGTCAATTCGAAATCGAAAAGTTCGATATTCGCCTCGATGCGCGCCGGCGTCACAGATTTAGGCAACGGCACAAGCCCATGCTGCAAACACCAACGCAATAATATTTGCGGCACCGTTTTATGATGTGCTGCAGCAATTTTTGCGAACACTGCGTCAGTCAGATGCTGTCCGCGCAGCAGCGGCGAATATGCTTGCACCAGAATATTTTTTGCCTGACAGAAATCTATCAATTCTTTTTGATAGAGAAGCGGCGTCAACTCGACTTGGTTGACTGACGGGACAATACTGCAAGATGGCAGCAATTCCTGCAAATGACGAATAGTGAAATTGCTCACGCCGATAGACTTCGCTTTACCACTCTTTTTGATTTTTTCCAACGCCTTCCAGCTTCCGAGGCGGTCTTTGACAGGGAAATGCATCAAGTACAGATCGACATAATCAAGACCGAGACGCGCGAGCGATTCAGAGAATGCTTCTGCGACATTTCCATGATCAGAGTTCCATAATTTTGTCGTTACAAATATATCTGATCGAGGAATGCCAAGCTCAGCAATCGCGCGTTTCACGCCGATACCG